>JAUVOS010000031.1 GCA_030599055.1 Lutibacter sp. | reverse complement strand
TGAACTATTTAATTAATAGATTATGACTAATTCAGAAAATAGATTAACTAAAAATGACAGACCAAGTCCTATCAATAAAGAGATAATCATCGATGATGAGGCAGTATTGATTAGTATAACAGATCCTGAAGGTTATATTTTGGAGGTAAATGATGTTTTTGTAGAAACATCAGGATATAGTGAGAAAGAATTAATTGGTGCGGCACACAATGTAATTCGCCATCCTGATATGCCTAAAGTACTATTCAAAATTGTATGGGAACATATAAAGGATAGAGAAAATGTGATGGCTTTAGTGAAAAATTTAGCAAAAGATGGTCGCTATTATTGGATTTTAACCGATTTTATTACAAAGGTAGATGCCAAAAGAGAAATTGTTAGTTATACCGCCTATAGACGTCCTGTTTGTAAAGAAGTTCAAGATGCAATTGCTCCTTTATATAAAGCTTTGTGTGCTATAGAGGCTGTTGCTGATATGGATGCGTCAGAAAAATTTCTTTTAGATTATTTAGAAAATAAAGGGATGACTTATGATGAAATGGTTGAAGATATTATTATTAAACATTGCAAAAAAGCAGCTGCTTTAGGATTTGGAGGCAACTTAGCTGATGACTTTAAAACCATGTCAACAGAAAAAAAACAATCTTTCTTCAACAAGTTATTCAGAATTAAATAAAAACTATTTTTTTTTGTAAGCAATTATATGGGTATGTAAGAGAATAGAGTCTGTTACTACAAAGCCTGTTTCCTCTTTCTTTGGTGTAGGATTGTTTGCTGATACATAAAAAAGTCCCCAGTCGGTACGGTCAATTACAAAGATTTTAGTATTGATGTATAAACTGTCATTTACGATTCGTATGCTCCCTTCAAATTCAGAACAAATTCCGTTATCAAAAATGACAAAATCTCCAACAAATTTATAATTGTCATTATTTATTTTAGTAAACGAATGTGATTCAAACTTAGCTTCAGGGTATTTTTCAACATTAAAAAACTCATCTGATTTTAACACGTTTTCGAGTGTGCCTTGCAGTAGTTCATTGTCAATATCAAAATTCTTGATACTGCTCATATCAATGTTTAAGTTCATTTCAAATGGTTCCTTATCTTTAGTAAAAACGATTTCCCCACTTTTAAAACTGAGATTCCCTATATGGTGGCAGTCCCAATGTAGCACACTTTTACTGGTGTCCACAAGATATATAGTGCTATTTTTAGGGTATTGAAAGTAATTATCGGGAGTTGAACCTAATAATAGAATTGTAATAACCGTTATAATCAGTAAGAGAAGTAAACTATTTTTCAAAACTTTTAACTTTTTAACGTTAATTATCATTTGGTGTCTTGCCAAACACCAGTTGCCAAACCCTCTTCATTGATAAAGGCTTTTATCTCATCAGGAATATTAATAGCATTTTTAAAATTGGTATTTTCAAACTCAGTCCCAAAAAAATTGCATCCTTTTAAATCGGCACCTTCAAGATTTGTACCTTGTAAATGCCCGCCTCGAAAATTGGCATACCATAATCTTGAGTTGATAAAAGAGGATTCTTCCAAACCGGCTCCCGTGAAATCTGCATAAGAGAAATCGCAAGAATCTAATTTCGATTTGAGCAACACCGCTCTAAAAAGTTTGGCTTTAACAGCGATAGAGCCTGTTAAATCACTGTCTAAAAACTCAGAATCTTTCATCAATGCTCCCGTAAAATCACAATTTCGCATTTTGGAAAAATGTCCTTCCATTCCAAACATATTGGCTCCTCTAAAATTAGAGTTTGAAAGATTTGTGTAATTCACTTTTACGTGGAATAATCTACTTTGTTGAAAGTTGATGCTATCCATTATGGAACCGTCAAAAATGGTCCAACGCACATCAGCAGCTCTAAAATCAGATTTACGATAATTCCCATCATGACATCTCCCAGATCGAATTGAAGCACCTCTAAAATCACCTTCAATTACATTGGTTTTTGGCCAATATACCTCGTCAAGTGAATCACGTCTAAAATCGTCTCCATTTTGTGGTATAGAAATGATTCCTTTGTATCTTTTTTTTCCATTAGAAAGGGTGGTTTCCTCTTCAATAATCTTCGCCAGCTGATCTGCTTCTAAAAATACAGCTAACTCAGGTAAGTCTGTAGTATCAGGTTTGTATGGAAACAACTGACTAACAGGAGAGTTAGTGGTGAATCCACATGAATAGTATAAACTACTCATCACCAACAATCCGGTAAAAAAAATAAAATGGTTCATCAATTATTTACTTTCAACTTTATAACTTTAAAAACTTTTAACTCTAAACCACATCATTTCTGTTAAAATATCTATTTCCAAAAAATGCAAATATAAAGCCTAATAATATTGGGTATAGTATTGAAAATGCGATAAATACACCACGGTTCACGGTGTCCAACACATAGTACGAAGCGGTTCCCATTACGGTCAGTTGTGGATCAAAAAGAATTAAACTTCCTGTTCTAAAAACTTGTAATGGATTCAACATACCTAAACCAATAATCAAACTCGGATTTCCACGCATACGCAACATAATTCCGATAAGGATTAAATCAATAAAGGCTACTAAAAACAACCAGATGATAAATGCAGTACTCACAGCAATGTCTTGCGATGTGGCTCTAGCTGAGATAAACATGCTCAAGCCTAAAAAGAAAAACACTAAGGAGGCTAATAAAGCGCTGTATAGGAAAAATAAATCCCACGGAACATCAATATTAGTTAGTAAAGCCCATAAGACTGATCCTAATAAGGCAATAAATACGGGTGTATAGATTATAAAAAAACGTCCGATAAGTTTGCCCCAAAAGTAACTTGTAAAAGAAATTGGTAAGGATAAGATATACTCCATTACTGAGTTCTCACGGTCACCGACTACAGAACGTACTGTTGAAATAAGCACGTAAATTGGCAAGATTGCCATACTAATCTGCATAAAGGTTACCATCAAACGACTCAAGCCAACAAAGCCTATGATTTGTGATTCAGTAATACCTGATGTAAACATTACTGCTACAAAGCCACCGAATAAAATACTATAGGCCCAAAACCATCGTGAACGTAAGTTTTGTCGAATATCTGAATAAATGATTTGTTTTAAACTATCAAAACTTTTCATTATTTATTGTTTTAGATTGATTGAAATTGATTAGTGATTATGTCCTACATGAGAAGTTGAATCACCTTTACTTTGTTCATTTTTTAATTTTTTTTCTAGCATTTTTACTTTATCAGGATCGTCTTTCATCATCAACATTTTTTCTTGAATAAAAGATTCGCGCATTGTTTTTCCATCATTAATGCGTTTTAATACTTCTTCAAAAGTATAGAGTGTGTCTGCATTTGGTTTTTCAGCATAAGCAGAGTATCCGTATCCCATAGGTGTATGTTTGCCATAGTCGTAAAAAGCAGTTTCAGCATCAATCCAATTTGATGGATCATTTCCTTTACTGGCATCACCAATCCAAAACCGAACTTTATTGCCTTTCCATTGGTCCCAAGTTATTGTATCTCTCATTTCTTCTCCTAAACAACCTATATCGTCGTACCAATGTACTTCACCATATTCATTGATAGCTTGTGCATTATAGCGTTGATCTGTTAATCCCATAAGACATACAAAACACACATCTCTATCGAAATTAATATCATGAGCTTCAAAATTCACTTTTTGTTTGCAAGAACTAAAAAGGATTAGAATTCCTAGTAGTAATGTTAGTTTTTTCATCGTATTTATATTTAGTTTTAAAGTGTAAAGTTTTTAAAGTATAAAGTATAAAGTTTTTAAAGTATAGAGTTTGTTAAGTTGTATTTAAATAAAAGGAATATAACTTTTCACTTTCAGCTTTATAAACTTTTAACTATTTTAAACTTCTTTATCCACCACAATTTTACCGAGATCCATCTCAATTAATCGATTTACCAATCCTTCAACTTCATCAATTCGATGGCTACTAATAATCATCAGCGCATCTTTATCGAAATTATGCAAATATTCAAATAGAATTTTCCTTGCCTTCGGATCCAGATTAGCAGCAGGTTCATCCATCAATAATATTTTCGGATTTCTTCCTAAAGCAAATGATACCAATAATTTTTGTTTCATTCCACCCGATAGTTTCATAAAAGGCTTATCGAGATTGGCTTCTACATCTAATCCTAATGTTTCACTTATTTCAATAAATTTTTCTTTATCAGTATTGGTTATGGTGCTAAAGAATTCTAGCATTTCACGTACCGTCATTTTTATTGGAGGTGGTATTTGTGGCACAAACCCTATATGATGTAGTATTTTTTCACGTTCTGTTCTTGGATTCATACCAAGAATATCAATACTACCTTCATATTTATACAAGCCTAAAATGCTACGTATCAATGTGGTTTTTCCCGCTCCATTCTGACCGACGAGAGCAATGCGCTCACCTGCTTTAAAATCATGCGTAAGATTTTTAAGCACCGCAACCTTTTTAAAAGATTTTGTCAGATCATTAACCGAGATTAAAGTCTCAGAATTTTTCATGAATGTTTAGTTTTTAGATTTTTATTTACTGCAAAGACACTAAGGCACAAAGTTGATTAACCTAGAGATACGCTGCTTATTGTTTCAATATTATTTATTATTCAGTTTTTTTTCTATTGCCCATTGCCCATTGCCTTTTTCCTATTGCCCATTGCCTTTTTCCTATTACCTATTACCTATTGCCCATTGCCCATTGCCCATTGCCTTTTTCCTATTACCTATTACCTATTACCCATTACCCATTGCCCATTGCCCATTGCCTTTTTCCTATTACCTATTACCTATTGCCCATTGCCCATTGCCCATTGCCTTTTTCCTTCTACATTATTTTATCAAATCCCTTTATTTTAAGTTTAAGAGCATCACCATAGCAAACATCTACGCACAATCCACAATTGGTGCAATCTGCACCTGTAACATGAATTTCCTTTGTGGCTTCACCTCGTTTTACAAACCACAATTCGTGAGGAACTAAACAAACATCTTGGCAGTCTCTACAATGACCACATTTGCTTAAATCGAATTCGACACCTACGGGTGATACTTTTTTCAATACACTATAAGTTACACCAATCGGGCAAACATAACGACACCAAAATCGTTTGGAATAAACTATTTCAAAGAGTAAAAGAACGACAATCCACACTAATAATAAACCGGGGCCATAAATAATTGCTCTTGAGATTATCCCAACCGGATTTATCGTTTCGAAAACCAATGTCTTTGTAAAAAATGCCAATAGAAGAAAACCGACCCAAAAGATATATTTGATTCCAATATTATAGGAATGCTCTTTTATTTTTTTCTTTTTAACTAAATAGTTGTGTAGTTTTTCAGCATTTTCAGCTAAGAAGTGATAGGGGCAAAGCCAAGAACAAAATGTACGACCACCCATAAGGAAGTAAAATATTAATATTACAAAAAACCCAATAAAGAAATTGGTTGTTAACATGGCGAAATACCCAGTTCGACTAGCAATAAACATCTCCTGCAAAGCATTAAAAGGATCCATTAAATATATCCCAAAAAATCGAGAGCCGCTTAAAGAACCTTCAAGTACACCAATATCAAAAGCAAAAGATGCCCAAAACAAGAAATTAAAAAACAATAGAACAGCCCAACGTTTGTTACGCCATTTATTCTTGTTTGGTTTATTAGCTTTCCATTCTTTAAAAGTGACACCTAATTTGGAATTAGGCATTTCTTCTCTACGTTTGGCGGCTAAAGGCTGTAATTTTTTAATTTTAATCATCAGTAAAGAATTTAAGCAGTTTCTAATTTTTCAATAATAATAGTATCCGGAGTCGATGGACAGACCATCACACATACTCCACAACCGGTACATCCATCTTGAATCATTGGACCCCAAAAACTATCGCCATTCCCTCTTGTCTTTTTTTCCATCTTAATAGCAGATTCTCCAATCGGACATTCTGTAACACATAAATCACATAATTCACGGTCAAAGGAATGGTCATTAACTGGAGATGCCTTGCGTTCTTGTCGTTTGGGATTTGGGGAACGATAAACTCCTTCAAAACCTTCTTCTCTTGGCACACCTTTAAAGCTTTTACCTTCTTTAGCAAAACAAGTTTTGCAATTGATAACAGCTAATCCCATTTTTGTATGCGCTTTCATCGCTTTAGACTGTATAGCAATAGGATTATAATCGGGACCTGGCGTAGGATTAGCTTTATTATAAGCCACATATGCTTCTTCTCCAGCCGTTTTAAAGGGTATAAAATTTAATGCAGAAGTAGGACAAGTTTCTATACATTGCATGGCGTCACAAGAGAAGTCACAGGCTTGTGCACGCGGGTCTATATAAGGAGTTCCGTATGACAAACCCTCTGAAATACCCGCTAGTTTAATAGCTTCAATAGGGCAGATTTGAACACAAAGGCCACATTTAATACAGGCATAGATAAATTCATCTTCATGAACAGCTCCTGGAGGTCGTAAAAGTGTTTTGGAATTTTCAATGTTGAGTTTTTTTAAATAGTTTGCTCCAACTCCAACAGCCCCTAGAGCAACTACCGCAACAGCTCCATTTTTTAGAAATTGCCTTCTATTAATATCTAATTTTGATTGTCCCATATCTTTTGAAGTTAAAAGTTTGTCAGAGACGCAATAGATTGCGTCTGTATCTAAAAGTTTATAAAGTTAAGAATTTATATTCATTTTTTTCAATTCTTAATTCTTAATTTCTTTAATATTCTCGTTCTTTATTTTGTTCCCATTTATACATGGGTTTTTTATCTCTTAATACAAATTTTGGTTTTGAAAAAGGGGCGAGTCGTTCTAAAAAATCTAAAACTTCTAAGATAGGAGCTCCATAAAAGAATTTTACATTTTTATTAAATGCCCAAAGGTGTTCACTATAGCTATATAAGCTATAAGGGACATCGCCGATATTATTTTCATCTTTATCATATCCCTGATAATCACTCCAGTAATTCCCTTCAAATTTATTTCCATTTGCCGTTTTTCCACGTGCATAAACTTGCGTTAAATTATCGTGTAAATAGTTATTTGTTATCCAATTTCCTTCTAAGTCTGAATGAAATAACATACCCACATTACAAAAAGCAATTTCATTACCAACTACGGTATTAATCTTTTCAGTTACAAATGGAGATACATCAAAGTGAATTCCGTAGGCAGAATACAAAAAACGATTGTTTAATATTTGATTAGAGGATGTTTCCTTTAAACCTAAACACATGCCCGTTGTTCCAACCGAACCTTGTATTAAGTTCTCTGAAAGGATGGTTTGTTCACTATACATAAGAAATACACCCACGGAGTTATTGTAAAATTCATTATTATGTATTCGATTATTATGTGCATACATAAAGTGAATACTATACCGATTGCCGACACCTTTATTTCCTTCAAAATGATTTCCTGAGGAATACCAAACTACCATATCACGTACACCATGCCAATAGTTAAATTGTATCTTATTATTCGTAGAATACCAAAGCCGTATAGCGTCACCTTTTAGGGCTAATGGTTTTGTTGAGATAGAAGTAATGTCATTGTGTTCAACAACAACACCATCAGATTTAAAGATGTCAACACCAAAAAGACATTCTTCAATAAGGCAATTTTGAACAAGTGTATTGTTTGCTTCCAAAACTTTTACACCAGCATCTAAACGGTCAGGAGAATCTCCGGAATTAGTTATATGTAAATTTTTAATGGTAACACCAGCTGCTTTCACATAGATAACTGATTCATTAGCCATGCCCGAAATTGTTGCTTTTCCGCCTCCGTCAATAATTACATTGGGTACTGTAATAGTAGCCGGACCCGTGTAAAATCCGGGTTTTAATTTTAGAGTATCTCCAGGCTTGAGGTTTCTTAATAAGGTGTTTAAGAATACTTGATCTTTATCAGATTCAAAAGGAGTTATTTCAGTAAGCAAACCAAAATGCTCTGAATTTTTATCTTGTGAAAAAGAGTTCCATTGCACAAGAACTATCAGTATGAGTATATAGTTTCTCATAAATAATAATGTAGTTTTTTAGATAGATAAAAAAACTGTCTCTATAAATACATATTAAACTAAATAACCTTTGTATGGAATCACCAATTAATTATGAAAATATTTAAAGAGACAGCTAAAGTTTATAAATTATTATTCTTTAAAGCGATGTATTTTCGTTTAAATAATATTGCAAATACTAACACCACAAATACCATAAAATCAAGTAAAAAACCATAATATGGATAGGCAACAGTTTCAAATTGGGCAACTTTGCCATGTCCAAAAATAGTTGGCATAAAGGGTTTAATTCCTGCAAAAGCACCACCGCCGTGTAAATCTAAATGATGTCCATACCAATACATGGAATACATATAAAGGGAAAGGAAATAAAAAGGTAATAGTGCCGGTAAAAAAGCAAATATTGAATTTTTCTTTTTAGGTGTAACTATAAAATAGATCACCAACAAAATTAAAAGAGCAAAAATGTATTTTGAATACACTAAAATACCATTCAATATTTTTAAATATTGCGGTGTAACATTTATTTGTTCAGGACTTCCTGTTTTTGGGTCAATAACATCTTCACCATTAGCATCTTTTTTGGTGTCAAAGACATAATATTCTGGAACAGGTTTAATCTGCCCTTCTTTTAGTTCTTCAAACACTCTACTATTGGTGCCCTGTACAATAGGGTACATTCCAATATAATGGTTAATTGCGGTCATTTCCATCAAACAATCGGCACCTTCATTGGTAGTGATTTCTGATCTTTCTTGTACACCTTTACATCCGTTATAAACTCCGTTGTATTTAAACTCAATACGAATGCCTTTAGGATACATTGATTTGGGATATTGATGACTTTGCAGTGCCACCCACCAAATTGGTAAAAAATATACGGCAATAATCAAAAGAATTCCAATTACAGCAAAGAGTTTGTATAGTAGTCCAAATTTATTGGATTGATTTTCCATTAGATAAATATTTTAGTTTTTAATCTTTATTTAGAATGAATCTAAAGTTAATGTTTATTTAAAAAATAGAGTCGTTGTTTAAAACGACTCTATTTCTGTTGAAATTATTAATTATTTTGCGGAAGTACCCGCAGCACTTAGCATATATTTGATGGCATTTTTCATGTCATCATCAGATAAATCAGTAAATCCACCTTTTGGAGGCATCACACCGATTTCTCCTTGGAATCCTTTGATTGTGTGGTCAAGAAGTACGTCCATACCTTGAGCTCCAATTGTAGCCCAACGTTCTGTTTCGTCTAACTTAGGAGCACCAGTTACACCAGTTGCGTGACAAGCCATACACATAGTATCGTAAGTTGTTTTACCATTACCAAAGTCTCCAGTAACTGCAGTTTCAGCAGGAGCATCTTTTGCTTTTGCATCCATAACTTCTTTAGATTTTGCTTTCATATAAGCAATAATCTTGGTTACATCTTCTTCTGATACATTTTGGTTCGGCATTGCTAACTTATAATGTTGACGCATGGCTTCGATATCATCATCTTTCATTTTAGAATCCGGATCAAGAATCCATTCTTCTAGCCATTTATCATCTCTACGTAATTCAATCATCGCTAAATCAGGACCATTAAATTCCATACCAAATTTATGACAAGCACTACAACCATAGTTTAAGTATTCTAACTCACCTGGTAGTAAGTTGGCTAACTCAATAGCCGATGGTTTAAAGGATTGTATTTGCATATCATAATTAATACGTTCTGTATAAGCCAAAACTCTATCATTATCTGCAACTTGATCAAATTCTACAGCCATATAGCCTAATAACTGACGTTTTGAAGGCGTTTTTTGCGCATCAAATAAAATAGGATACATACCTGCTTTTTCAGTCAAAAACTTGATAGTTGCTGTTTCACCAGGAGCAAAGGCATACATTTTATCGTAAGAAGCTATCTCATATACATAATGATCTCCTTTTGTTTGACCATGGTTTGTAATATGTAGGTAAACAGTTTGACCTTGCTTAAAGCTTAAGTCAGTTGGAGTTACTTTGCCATTATTTATGGTGCCGTAAACATGTACATTTTTACCACTTACAGTAGTTTTTTCAGCGCCTAAAGCTGTAAAATGCTTCGATTTTTTATCAGTAATGATGTTAGTTCCTACTGGATAAATTTCTTCAGACTCAAACTCATCCATGCGTACCAAAGTAGTATAATGAGGCTCACCCATTGGTAGAGGTAAATCATAAATCACTACAGGGTCTCCGTCTCCAGTAATATCAATCAATTGGTGATTTTGTGGATGTAGAGGTCCTACCGGATTAAAACGGTCAATAGATAATTTGTTTAACGAAATCAAGTATTTACCATGAGGTTTTTGTGTGTCTCCTGATGCAGACACTAAGTGACCTACATTATAATGAGAAGGTACATAACCCAAAACTTTTAAGTTGATATAATCCCATTTAGTAATACGCGAATCTACATAAATAGAAGTATAGATAACACCTGGCTTACTGTCGTATTGATTGTGTAAAGGTCCTAAACCTACTTCAACACTTCCGTGTAAAGCATCTTCAATTTTAATAATATTGATGCCAAATTTATCTTTACCTTCAAATTTTCTATTGTTGATGGCATCCATTATTTTATCAAACTTATAAACCCAAGCGTGTGAATCTAGTTTACCTGCAACTACAATATATTGACCTGTTGGGTCAACATCAACACCATGAGGAGATTTTGGTTCAGGAACTAAGAATAACAAATCATGTTTAACAGCATCAGCTATTTTAATTACTTTATGACCACGAATCATCATTGGTTTGATAGTTCCATTTTTCAATAGTTTTTCAGCTTTTAACCAGTTGGTTACATGCAAGTAATCAACGTCTCTAGAAGAACAACCAGCTTCAAATGGAGGACGACCGCTTTCGATACCACCATAATACATCTCAGTACAGAATGAATTGGTGAAACCCCAACCATACGAATCTAATTTACCAGCATCTGATAAATCTTGTGTATAAGGAGGAAACTCAAATGTAAAGGATTCTTTCTCAATAATTCTACCCTTATCATTATCAAATTTCCAATAGGTAACGCCACCTCTCCAATATTTCTCAAAGTTAGCTTCACTTAATTCATGATATTTCCAATCTAAAGGAGCAGGATATTGAGCTGCCTCCATAAAGTATCTTGAATCAGGAGTAAAGAAACATCCACCGTGATTAGAACGATAAATCGGACTGTTTACAGTTTGTTTTCCTTGCCAATCTTTTAAATCCCATACAAATAATCTTGGGTTTGCTTTATCATTGATCACACCCCATTTTCCGTCATAAACTCCATCGGTTTCAGACATGCCAAGATGGTGCGTATCTGCCCATAAAATTTCTTGACCTTCAATATAACCAGTTTTTATCAAATCCATAGTTTCTTCACTATAGCCAAAACCAGTATAAGGTTGACGTGTATTCAATGGTACGTATTTTAACATACGCATAGAAGGAACCGTGTACATAGGTAAGTTCCCTTCTTGTCCACCGGAGTTTACCGCTACATACTCATCTTCTATATTATCTGGTGTATAAGTTTTTGCTGCAGATAAAACATCTTGCGCATTTAAACCTCTACGTTCTACTACATCACCAAAAGATTCTTTTCCGTAAGGTTTTCCGGAAATATTAGTTCCACCGGCGTATTGATCACCGCCTTCTTTTTTGTCTTTATCACCACAACTTACGGTAAGTAAGCTTAAAGTGATGATAAACAAGCCCATCATAAATAGTGAGCCATATTTTTTATTTAATAAATTTTTCATTGTTTGAAAATTTTGTTTTAAAATTAATACTACTCCTTATTATTTATTGATTTTTTCCTCTAAGAGTTTCTTCGCACGTAAACCAACATCAGCTGTTTTTACTTGATATTGCCAATATTGCTCTGCCCATAAGAAAGCATCTTTATATTTTCCTTCTTTGGCATACTTTTCATGGTTTGCTTTTGAAGTTTCTGCTTTTTTCAATTGGTCGAATGCATCGTCAACTAAGGCAGCAACATAAGGATAGTCACCAAAATTATTTTCTTTTAAGAAAGTCACAACACTATTGATAACGTCTTGAGTTTGGTCAATAACGACTAGTTTGTCTTCGTAGTTTTTCTTATAACCTGCCAATTGCTCTTCAGTTAACACTACATCTTCTTGAGCTACATCAATATAACCTGTTGGGCGTATTAATAAGATACCTTCCATTTCAAGGTGTAATGCAGAACAGAATTCCGTACAATAGTAAGGGAAAACACCAGGTCTATTAGCAGTAAAAGTAACAGAAGCCGTCTTACCAGGCTCAAAACTACCATGAACACCATAGGTGTCAACTGTAAATCCGTGTGTTTCATCCTCTGCACGTTCTAAATTAGTAAGGTGGAATGTTACCACATCACCTTCATTAACTGTTACAATTTCTGGAGTAATGTGTGAACGAATTAAAGTTCCAAATATGTGAACTCTATTTCCTTCTCTTTCGATTTTCTCTTGACCAGCAACGGTTTTGTAACGAGAAATTTCACCGGTACGTGTATTGGTGCCTAATGGATAACGAATGATAGGTTTGATAGTTGTTCTTAAAACGGCAACAGAACCATACACATTAGCTTGAGGTAAAGACATCGTATAGATATCCGTCATATCATCAGAAGAAATATCAATCAAGTGTTGAAAACTTGGACGAATAGGACCTACATTAGGATAATTGTCATACAAAGCTTCTTTATTAACTACAGTTAAGTAGTTGGAATGAGGCGAAGCAGAATTTCCTTGAGGAATCATTAAGAAACTAGGTTTAAAGCTCAATTTAACTTCTTTTTCTGTTTTTCCAGATTCGTAGTTGAAACGAACTATTTTACTATCGCCGTGAGCAGAAGCAAAAGCCGTATTTTTACGTTGGTCAAAAGCTACGTCAATTACATCTTTACCAATAGCAATGCTAGATTTTTGTACATCAGCTAAGGCAATAACATCACCTTTTCCTAGAGCTGATTTTACTTTTGCAAAGTCAAAGACAATTACATTGTCTCCAGCAGGTACTAAAAAGCTTTCTCCATCTGGAGCTACTCTAAGCATTTTACCAACAGCAGGAATTTCGATAAATCCGACTGCATTATTCTTTTTAGCTTCATCAAAAGACACTACATTAAAGTCGTTTATTTTTTTGGTAGGCGCTTTGGCTAATTTGTTATAATCTATAACATATACATAGCTTTTACCATCTTTATCTGCCAAACCGACTAAAAGACCATCACTTGCGCTTTTTCCAGCATCAAAAAAGTCTAAAGAGTAAGGAGGAAGTTCAAGTGTAAATGATTTTTCTTTAATCATTCTACTTTTGTGGATGTTTTCACCTTCCACAAATTTCCAGAAAGTAACTCCTGATTTCATTTCAGAAGTTGTCTTATTATCCCAAGGAGCGGGATATTGACTAGATTGAATAACGTACTCCGTATTTTGAGTTACCGCAACACCTGGATAAGTGCTAATATATAATGGATTTGATAAAACCTGTTTGGTTTCAAAATCATCTAAACCTAATAGCGCAATTCGAGAGTTTGCTCCGTCAGAGAAAAAGGCAAAATGCCCATCGTAGTTTCCTCCTTTTTCAGAAAAGGCAGGGAAACGCATATCTCCATAGGTACTAATTCTGTTGTCTAGGGAAGATTTTTTAAGCATTAATGATGATTCATCATCAAAGCCATAGCCTTGCCATGGTTCCGGAGTAAATACACCTACGTATTTATAGATACGCATAGATGGAATTCCATAAACAATCATAGTTCCTGAGTTACCAGTTCCTACAATTGAAAAATACTCGTCACGACCACCACGTGGCATGAACGTTTTAATTGCTGATAGCACATCGTTGTCATTTAAACCACGTGCTTTTTTTACATCGTCGAGAGTTTGTTGTGCTGTTAAATCTGTAGCTCCTAAAACTACTAATAACAGAACAGCAAATACCCGAATAAACCAATTGGATTTTTTCATTGTGTGAATAATTAATTAATGATTTAGTTAAATTACCACAAATGTAACAAAATATTGAGATAAATAAGCATGATAAATATCAGTAAATATTGAATAAAAGACAAAGTAATCTCTTATGTAATAATTGTTACTAACTTGAAAATCAATTTGTTTTGTAAATAATTCAAAAACAGTCTCTAAACTTTGTTAATAATCTTGTTAGTCGATGATTATTGTTGATAAGTTTTTGCCTTTTCAATTATTTTAGATGTGAAAAACGAGAGATACTAAGCTTATGGATACAATTAAAATACTAATATGTCTTTTTATGATAAAAATGTGTTTACAAGTTGTCTCTTTTTGTAGTTTTTTACTAGTTGGGATAGAATATGAGCACAAGTTTTTTATCGATTGAATGTATTCATCCATTTTTAGTTCTCGCAAAGGTGCAAGGACGCAAAGATGTGTATGGAAAAACATAAGGATAAATATACTTTTTTGATACTCGATTACAATACAATAAATAAGAACAAATTATCATATAATAATCGTACTCAACTTAGCGCCTTTGCGAGATTTTTTATCAACTGCTTTAACGCTTTTAGTAAAACCACTACGGGTGAATAGTTACGATTGAATTAAACTATATTTTTTCCATTTTTACGGTGAAATGTCGCATTATTGGAGCTTCTTCTAAGATTCGATACCCATTTTTGGCTTCAGCACGTGTATCATAGATGTTTTTAAGAGCTACTGCAATATAATCCATATGATTATTTGTGTAAGTACGTCGAGGAATTGCAAGACGAACCAATTCTAATTCAGGGAATCTGTTTTTTCGAGTAGCTGGGTCACGATCTGCTAAGATAGTACCAATTTCTACTCCGCGAACGCCACTAGTAAGATAAAGTTCCATGGCTACAGACCATGCCCTAAATTCTTCCTTGGGGATAGTGGGCACAAATTTATTGGCATCTAAAAATATTGCATGACCACCAAAGGGCTGCTGAACCGGCACACCAAAATCTACTAATCGTTGACCGAGGTAAGCTATTTGCTCGATACGACTTTCTAAAAAGCTATTTTCGGTTGCTTCATCTAAGCCAACTGCTAAAGCTCCCATGTCACGTCCATTCATGCCACCATAGGTGATAAAACCTTCAAACATTATATTAAAGACT
>JAUVOS010000086.1 GCA_030599055.1 Lutibacter sp. | reverse complement strand
CAATCCAATCCTTTTCTTTTTGTGGGAGATTTTCTAAAGCCTCAAATCCACCTTTGAAAACTTTACTGGCGTATTTGCGTGGAATATTACAAGCACAGACATCTATTTTCTCTTTTTTAGCAAAATCTACTAAAGGTTTATAATCTGTTTTGTAATTATTCCATAAACGCGCAACAGTATCAAACTCCTTTTGGTCGATTTTCCCATTTAAATAGTCATTTAGTTCGTTTTGGTTATCACTTTCTATCATTTCAAAACCTAAAACTAATTTGCGTTTTTCATGCATATCTTTTGTGAATTCATATTGTAACCAATGCGAAATAGGATTGTTATGAAATTCTCCAAACAAAACTACATCCACTTTTTCCGCCTCTTTTAAAAGTTTTTTATAGGAGGTCTTTTTTCCTTTAGAATTATATAATTTGTAGGAGTTTTTTCCTTGTGAATGAGCTGAGAATACCAGTAAAAATGTGAAAAGTATTGTTAGGATTGTTTTCATCTTGAATTATTTATTTTTATTAACGAAATGTATGGACAAATTTATAACTTTGTGGCTAATATGTAGAGTTAAAAGTTTATAAAGTTAAAAGTTTATAAAGTATACAACTGTAATATTTAGTAAAAAAAGCAAAACTATGAAAATTGAAAAATTCGAAGATATATTGTCTTGGCAAAAAAGCAGAGAACTTACAATAACAGTTTATAATATCTTTAGAGGGACAAAAGATTTTGGATTCAAGAATCAGATAGAAAGAGCATCTGTTTCAATTATGAATAATGTTGCTGAAGGCTTTGAAAGAAAATCTAATAAAGAGTTTAAATATTTTTTATTTGTAGCAAAGGGGTCTTGTGCAGAAGTTAGATCAATGTTATATTTGGCAAAAGACCTACACAAAATAGACGAAAGTGAATTTATTAAATTATACAATTTATCATTAGAAATATCAAAATTATTATCAGGATTAATTAAAAAACTATAGTTGGGAGTTAAAAGTTAAAAGTTTATAAAGTTGAAATTAGTTATTCTAAACTTTATACTTTAAGTACTTTACAAACTTTACAAACTTTACAACTTTAAGAACTTTACAAACTTTAAACATACAACATGAAATACCTACCAATTGACAACAAACTTTTTATCAAAAACAGAAAGAAATTCGTAGCGAAGATGAAGCCAAATTCGCTTGCTATCTTTAATTCCAATGATATTTATCCGGTAAGTGCAGATAGCACATTACCTTTTGCACAGCACAGAGATATATTTTATTTATCAGGTGTTGATCAAGAAGAAAGTATTTTGGTCATTTTTCCTGATGCGCCTAAAGAAGAGCATAGAGAATTACTTTTTTTAAAAGAAACCAATGAGAAAATAGCTATTTGGGAAGGTGAAAAATTGACGAAAGAAATGGCACTTGCCACTTCAGGAATTAAATCTGTTTTTTGGTTGCAAGAGATGGAATCTGTTTTATTTGAAATGATGACACAGACTGAAAATGTCTATATCAACACGAATGAGCATTATCGTGCAAATGTAGATACTGAAACACGTGAAGCACGTTTTGTGAAAAAATTAAAAGCACAATATCCAGGACATACTTATTTAAGAAGTCAACCCATATTACAACGTTTACGTTCTGTAAAAGAGGCTGAGGAAATTGCATTAATTCAACAAGCTTGTGATATTACCGAAAAAGGCTTTAAACGTATTTTAGGTTTCGTAAAACCAGGAGTTTGGGAACATGAAATTGAAGCGGAATTCACCCATGAGTTTATTCGTAATCGCGCCAACGGATTTGCCTATACACCAATTATTGCCAGCGGGAATAATGCCAATGTATTGCATTATATTTTAAACAATAACGAGTGTAAAGAAGGAGAACTTATTTTGATGGATGTAGGAGCGGCTTATGCAAACTATTCATCTGATATGACTCGAATGGTGCCAGTTTCAGGAAAATTCACCGAACGCCAAAAGGAGGTCTATAATGCTGTTTTACGGGTTAAAGATGCAGCAGCAAAAATGCTAGTGCCTGGAACCATTTGGGCAGAATATCATATTGAAGTTGGAAAATTGATGACAGAGGAATTATTAGCTTTAGGTCTTATCTCTAAAGAAGCTGTTAAAAACGAAGACCCAAAATGGCCGGCATATAAAAAATACTTTATGCACGGTACTTCTCACCACATGGGACTAGACACACATGATTATGGTGTTTTAACCGAGCCTATGAAAGCAGGAATGGTTTTTACCGTTGAACCGGGTATTTATATTCCAGAAGAAGGATTTGGTATCCGAATTGAAGACGATTATGTTATTCAAGAAAAAGGGGAACCTTTTAATTTAATGGCAGGGATTCCTATTACTGTTGAAGAGATTGAGGCGTTGATGAAATAACTAGTTAACCCTGCAAGGGTTTAAAACCCTTGCAGGGTTTTAAAACGACTTCCATCCTTGAGCAATAAGTTCTATTTTTTGATTCGCTCTTGTAATAAGATGTGCACCTTCACTTTTATCAGTCATATGACCAATAACAGTAAAGTTCGGATTTCCTTTGATTTTATCGTAATCTTTTTGAGCTATGGTAAAGAGTAATTCGTAGTCCTCACCACTGCTTAAAGCTATAGTTGTACATTCTAAATTAAACTCTTCACAAGTTGCAATTACTTGTGGGTCTAATGGAATTTTTTCTTCGTATAAATGACAACCCACTTGCGATTCCTCACACAGATGTAAAATTTCAGATGAAAGTCCGTCTGAAATATCAATCATTGAAGTCGGTTTAACTTTTAGATCTTTAAACAAGCGAATAATGTCTTTTCGCGCTTCAGGTTTTAATTGACGTTCTATAAGATAATTATATTGAGTAAGGTCAGGTTGTGAGTTGGGATTGACTTTGAAAATTTGCTTTTCCCTTTCTAGTACTTGTAAGCCTAGATAAGCTGCTGCTAAATCACCGGTAACAACTAATAAATCATTTATTTTTGCGCCACTTCTAAAAACTAAATTCTCTTTGTTTGCTTGCCCTATTGCAGTAATACTTATTAGTAATCCTTTAGTAGATGAAGTAGTATCGCCACCAATTAAATCGATTTGATAGGTATCACAAGCCAGTTTGATTCCATTATACAATTCTTCAATAGCCTCTAATGGAAACCGATTGGAAACCGCAATAGATACCGTTATTTGTTTGGCGGATGCATTCATAGCATATACATCTGAAAGATTGACAATTACTGCTTTATAACCTAGGTGTTTTAAAGGCATATAACCCAAGTCAAAATGGACTCCTTCTATCAGTAAATCTGTTGTGATAACCGTATTTTTTTCAGTTTTACCTAATACAGCAGCATCATCACCTACGGCTTTGATTGTATTTTTATGGTATATTTTAAAATTCTTAGTAAGCTGTTTTATCAACCCAAATTCTCCGATTTTATCAAGTGGAGTACTTGATTTTTCATTTTTTTCTAACATGTTTATTGTGTCAATTTAGTTTTGCAAAAGTACAAATGTTATTCAACTTTCAATTCTAATTCTGTAAGGAGTTTAAAAGCTGTAAGTAAAAAATTTGAGGACTAAATTCTAATTTTTAAATTTATATTGTACATTTGCATCCGCTTACTGATAAAGTAGGTAATTAATTGGCCCATGGTGTAATGGTAACACTCCGGTTTTTGGTGCCGTCGTTCAAGGTTCGAGTCCTTGTGGGCCAACAAAAAAGATAGAGACGCAATGCATTGCATCTCTATCTTTTTTTATAAATATGTTTAAAGGTTTATAGTTTAAATGTAATTACAGGCTTAAGAGCATGATTCACTAAATCTTCGCTTATACTTTCATTAAACATACTTGATAAACCACTGCGTTGATGTGTGTTGAGCGCAATGACATCAGCGTCTAAGTCTTTTGAAAAATTTAAAATTCCCTGTTCGATTGAGGTGTCATTAAATATATTTAGACTGTGTTTTGGCATATCAAATCCAGTTATGAATTCTCGTAAGCGCTTGCTTGTTTTTTTTGTGGATTCAAAATTGTGTATTGTGTTGACAAAAAGCAAATGAGCTTCACCGTTAAAAATAGATATGAATTTTAAAAAACGTCCAAAAGCGGGTTTTACTTCATCAGAAAAATTTGAGGCAAATACATATTTTGTTAGTCCTGTTTTTTTCATTCCCTTTTTCACAACTAATACAGGAACATCAGAGTGTCTTACAACTTTTTCTGTATTCGATCCGATAAACATTTCTTTGATGCCTGTTGCCCCTTGAGAACCCATTATAATTAAATCAATATTTAATTCTTTACTATAGTCAATGATTCCACTAAAGGTTTTATGAAAACGAATTTCTTCATGTACAGTCAATCCATCAAGAAATTTTAGATTCATCATTTCTTCAAATTTTTCGTGTACTTTTCTTAGGAAAAGCATTTTTGCAGGACCGCTCGCATCACCATGATCTTCCATATCAGTTTGATTAGCGGGTAAATCAACCATGTGTAGTAAATATATTTCTGTAGCTACTTTGCTTGCAATTTGTGCAGCAGCTTCTAATGCGCGCTCGGCTTGTACGGAAAAATCTACGGGAACTAAAATACGTTTCATGAAAATAAATTTTAAATTTTTTTAGAAAAGCTTATTTAACTATAGCGTAAAGTTAAGAAATTATTGTGAATATTGTGAGATGAATTAATTTTTTATTGATGCATTTAGTACACTTTACTAAAATTTAAGTATATTTGCACCACAAAATCAGTGGTTTTGGGAAAGGAGGGGACGTTTGTCCCCTATTTTTATACTTTAAAAATGGACACAAATAAGATAAAGGCATTGATGAGTGAGGCAGTTGCTGCTAATGATGAATTATTTTTAATTGATTTTTCAATTACAAATACCGGAGATATTGAGGTAATTATTGATGGAGACAAAGGAGTGACATTAGAGGAGTGTATCAGAATTAGTCGACATATAGAGCATAATTTAGATAGAGAAACAGAAGATTTTTCTTTGAAAGTGACGACTCCTGACATTACAATGCCATTGGTTCATCTAAGACAATACAATAAAAATGTTGGGCGTATTTTAAAAATACAAACACAAGAAGAAAAACTAGAAGGAACTCTAGATAAAATCGAAAATGATAAGATTACATTAAGATGGAAAGCTAGAGAACCAAAACCTATAGGAAAAGGAAAGCATACTGTAACCAAAATGGCCGAGATAGCCATTATAGATATTATAAAAGCAAGAGTAAAAATAGTATATAATTGAAGTAAATAAATAGATGGAAAATATAGCACTTATAGATTCGTTTTCGGAATTTAAAGATGATAAAAGTATTGATAGAGTGACGCTTATGGCTATTTTAGAAGAAGTTATAAGAGCTACCTTAAAACGTAAGTTTGGCGATGATGACAACTTTGATATTATCATCAATCCGGACAAAGGAGACATGGAAATATGGCGTAATAGAATCGTTGTTGAAAATGGAGAGGTCGAAGATTCAAACAAACAAATTGAATTATCTGAAGCGCAGAAAATCGAACCAGATTATGAAGTGGAAGAAGAGGTTCCTGAGGAATTTAAATTATCAGATTTAGGACGAAGAGATATTTTAGCCTTGCGTCAAAATTTAGTTTCCAAAGTATTTGAACATGATAGTTCAAATACGTATAAGTATTTTAAAGAATTAGAAGGTGAGTTGTTTACGGCTGAGGTACACCATATACGTCATAATGTAGTTGTTTTATTAGATGATGATGGCAATGAAATTGTTTTACCAAAGAGCGAGCAGATTAAATCTGATTTTTATAGAAAAGGAGAATCCATACGAGGTATTATTAAATCTGTTGAGTTAAGAGGTAACAAGCCAAATATTGTCCTATCAAGAACAGATCCGGCATTTTTGGTTAAACTATTTGAACAAGAAATTCCAGAAGTTTTTGAAGGTTTAATTACAATAGAAGGGGTTGCCCGAATTCCTGGAGAAAAAGCAAAAGTTGCTGTAGATTCATACGATGATCGTATTGATCCTGTCGGTGCTTGTGTAGGGATGAAAGGATCGAGAATTCACGGTATTGTAAGGGAGTTAGGAAATGAAAATATCGATGTAATCAATTACACAAAAAATGAAAATTTATTTATTCAACGTGCATTAAGCCCAGCCAGTGTTGTATCCGTAAAAATATTTTCGGAAGAAAATAGACCGGATGGAAAAAAAGGCCATGTCGATGTATTTTTAAAGCCTGAAGAAGTTTCAAAAGCTATTGGAAAAGGTGGTGTAAATATTAAATTAGCAAGTCAATTAACAGGATATGAATTAGATGTACAACGTGAAGGAATAGATGAGGAAGATGTTGAATTGACAGAATTTTCTGATGAAATTGAAGAATGGGTAATTAAAGAATTTCAACGAGCAGGATTAGATACTGCTAAAAGTGTTCTAGACCAAAGCCTTATAGACTTGGCGAACAGAACTGATTTAGAAGAAGAAACAATTATTGAAGTTCAAAGAATTCTTAAAGAAGAATTTGAAAGCTAATTATTGAAATGCAAAAGAGAGAAACTGAAGTAGGAATTTTTTTTATTCAGATTCTTTAATAAAACAGACACATATACTAGATAATATGACAAAAACAGTACGGCTAAATAAAGTACTCAAAGAGTTAAATATTTCTTTAGACAGAGCGGTTGAACATTTAAACGAAAACGGTTTTGAAGTTGTAGCGCGTCCCACAACAAAACTATCTGACGAAGAATATAATAGTCTATGTGATGCTTTCCTAACAGACAGGCAACGAAGAGAAGCTTCAGATGAAGCAGGTGAAGAAAAGAAAAAAGAGCTAGAAGCTATTCGATTAGAGCAAGAAAAAGAAAGACAAGAAAAACTTGCCAAAGAAGAAGCTGAACGTCTAAAAACAATTAAAGCTGAAGCGCAAAAACTCGAAACAAAAGTTGTTGGTAAAATTGATTTAAAACCTAAGATTAAATCCGAACTTGAACCTGAACCTGAACCTATTAAGAAAGTAGTAGAAGAGGTTAAACCAGTTATTGAGAAGGAAGAAAAAGAAACACCAGTACAAGAAAAAATTGTTGAGAAAAAAGAGCCGATTAAGAAAAAACCAAAAACAGAAAAAGTAGTGCCCGTTGAAGAAATTAAAGAACCTATATTAATTAAAACTGAATACCAAAAGCTTACAGGTCCTAAAATAACCGGAGAAAAACTAGATCTTTCAAAGTTTGCTAAACCCAAAAAAGAAAAACCAAAAAAAGGATCTAAAGATTCAGTAATTAAAAAGAAACGACGAAGAATACGAAAACCAGGAGATTTTAATAGACCAAAGAGTACTGCACCTCAAGGAAGAAAAGGGAGAACGCGTAAAAAGCTTGTTAAAGAAGAGCCTTCTGAAGAAGATGTTAAAAAACAAATACAAGAGACCCTTGAAAAATTACAAGGAAAATCTAAAAAATCTCAAGGAGTTAAGCATCGAAAGAAAAAACGTGATCAACATCGTGAATTTACTGAAAAGGAATTAGAACAAAAAGAAGCAGAGAGTAAAGTCATTAAAGTAACAGAATTTGTTACAGCCAATGAGTTAGCGACCATGATGGAGAAATCAGTTACAGATGTAATTTCGGCTTGTATGACTTTGGGAATGATGGTTACAATGAATCAACGTTTAGATGCTGAAACTTTGACAATTCTAGCTGATGAATTCGGTTATTCTGTAGAATTTGTCGGTGCTGATGTAGAAGAAGCGGTGCAAGAAGTTGAAGATGCACCTGAAGATTTAAAACCCAGACCACCCATCATTACGATTATGGGACATGTTGATCATGGAAAAACATCATTATTAGATTATATACGCGAGGCGAATGTCATCGCCGGTGAAGCAGGAGGAATTACGCAACACATTGGCGCATATAGTGTAGAATTAAAAACAGGAGACAAAGTAACTTTCTTAGACACACCTGGTCACGAAGCATTTACTGCTATGAGGGCTCGTGGAGCACAAATAACAGATATTGTCGTAATTGTTGTTGCAGCTGATGACGCTATTATGCCACAAACAAAAGAAGCAATAAGTCACGCGCAAGCCGCAGGAGTTCCCATTGTTTTTGCAATTAATAAAATTGATTTACCGGCGTCAAATCCTGATAAGATTAAGGAACAATTATCTACAATGAATTTGCTAGTTGAAGACTGGGGTGGGAAAATACAATCTCAAGAATTATCTGCAAAAACAGGAGATGGAGTGGATGAATTACTTGAAAAAATACTCTTAGAAGCAGAATTATTAGAATTAAAAGCAAACCCAAATAAAGATGCGGTCGGAACCGTTGTGGAAGCACAGCTCGATAAAGGAAGAGGTTATGTAACGACCATATTAGTAGAAGGTGGAACACTTCATATCGGAGATTATTTATTAGCGGGTAGCTATAGTGGTAAAATTAAAGCCATGTTTGACGAACGTGGAAATACTACAAAAACTGCCACACCGGCAATGCCCGTTTCTATTTTAGGATTAGATGGAGCACCACAAGCTGGAGATCGTTTTAACGTATTGAAAGATGAACGAGAAGCAAAACAAATTGCCAATAAAAGATCTCAATTACAAAGAGAACAATCCGTGCGTACACAACGTCATATTACACTTGATGAAATTGGACGTCGAATTGCATTAGGAGACTTTAAAGAACTCAACATCATACTAAAAGGAGATGTTGACGGTTCAGTTGAAGCCCTTTCAGGTTCTTTACAAAAGTTGACGACCGAAGAAATTCAAATAAACATACTACACAAAGGTGTCGGAGCCATAACCGAATCAGATGTGTTATTAGCTTCTGCCTCTGATGCAATTATAATCGGATTTAATGTACGCCCAGCAGGAACTGCCAAAGCAATCGCTGAAAAAGAGGAAATTGATATTCGTTTATATTCAATTATATACGATGCAATTAACGATCTTAAAGATGCTATGGAAGGAATGCTTTCACCTGATATGATTGAAGAAATTATAGGAAATGCTGAAATACGCGAGATTTATAAAATTTCGAAAGTTGGAAGTATTGCAGGCTGTATGGTAACGAGTGGTAAGATTTTAAGAAAATCATCAATCCGAATTATCCGTGATGGCATTGTAGTTCACACAGGAGAACTCGATTCTTTAAAACGTTTTAAAGATGATGTAAAAGAAGTGGCTAAAGGTTATGATTGTGGTTTACAAATTAAAGGCTTTAATGATATTAAAGAAAATGATATTATAGAATCCTATCACGAAGTAGCTGTTAAAAAGAAATTGAAGTAAACGCTTCATTATAACCTCAATTTGAACTGAGGTATATACTTATCAAATTACATCTTTAGGAGACCATTCCTTGTAGAACTGTTTTAGAAAATTTTCCATAAACTCATGGCGTTCTACAGCCATTTTTTTACCCGTTTTTGTATTCATCATATCTTTTAAAAGTAGTAATTTTTCATAAAAATGATTGATTGTTGGGGCTTTACTTTTTTTGTATTCATCTTTAGTTTGATTTATTTTCGGAGTAATATCAGGATTAAAAAGCACTCTATTTTTAAAGCCACCATAATTAAAAGCACGAGCAATACCAATTGCTCCCATTGCGTCTAATCTATCAGCATCTTGAATAACGGCTAATTCACGGGTGATTTGCCTATTCGAAGAACTATCGATTGAATTTTTATAGGAAATAGTATTGATTATGTATTCAATATGTTCAATGATACTATTAGAAACTGATTGATTTTCTAAGAATTCTCTTGCTAATTTGGGAGCAATACTCTCATCTCCATCATAAAATTTAGCATCTGCAATATCGTGTAATAGAGCTCCTAAGGATACAACAAAAGGATCTACATTTTCTGTTTTAGAAATGAATATTGCAGTT
>JAUVOS010000023.1 GCA_030599055.1 Lutibacter sp. | reverse complement strand
TGTTAAAATCAATTTTTGATTTTCTATATACTTCCGATATTCCTTTTTTTGGAAAATATTTATAAATCGTACCCGGAGTGATATAATTAGTAAATGTATAGTACAGATCTGTCTGGTCCAATTTCCCCCCTAAACCACCGATGCTCCCAACACCGGGTAGTTCGATGTCGCGAATCAATTTCCCATCATAATCATACTGTTTTACTTTAGACACTGCATCCATCATATATTCAGCAAAGAAATAACCGGAACCCGTACTTGGACTTAGTACATTTTCTGTTTCAGAAATAAAATCTTTCCAATTTGTAGGTTTTGGATTGCTAGCATCAACCGTGATTATTTTTTTATTTGGAGCATTTAAGTTTGTAACGATGTATAATTTTTTCCCTTTATTATCAATTACATACGAATCATTTTCAAAATTATCAACAAGATTTAGAAGCGGACTGTTTGTTTTTGTCAAGTCTTTAATATACAATTCATTTCCTGATGTTGACTCAGAAGCGGTAACAACCAAATAATGATTGTCTTCTGTAACACTACCTCCTACATAGCGTCGTTTCTTTGTTTCTCCAAAGATAATTGGGTCGTTTTTTTGTGCTGTTCCTAGAGTATGGTAATACAATCTGTGTTGATCTGTTTTAGCAGATAATTCACTTCCCTTTGGTTTTTCATAACTCGAATAATAAAACCCTTCATTTGCTTTCCACGATAAGCCACTAAACTTAATATCTATTAAAGTGTCTTCCATGATCTCCTTAGTCATGGTATTCATAACTAATACTTTTCGCCAATCACTTCCACCTTCTGAAATGGCATAAGCAAGCTTGCTCCCGTCTTTTGAAAAGCTTACTACTCCTAATGAAATGGTACCTTCTTCCGAAAAAGTATTGGGGTCTAAAAAAACTTCAGGTTCTTGCTTCTCTTTAAAACGATATAGGACATATTGATTTTGTAATCCGTCATTCTTGTAGAAATAAGTGTAATCTCCTTCTTTAAAGGGCGCCCCTACTTTTTCATAATTCCATACTTTTTCTAATCTTTCTTTTAATTGAGCACGATAAGGAATTTGGTTTAAATACCCAAAAGTAACTTTATTTTGTGCTGTTACCCAAGCAGCAGTTTCTACAGACATATCGTCTTCTAACCAACGATAGGGATCTGCAACTTCATTATTGAAATACGTGTCGAGCACCGTTCCTTTTTGGGTCGCTGCATATTGTATTTTTTTTGTTTTTGAAATAGGTTTTGATTCTTTACAAGTTATTAATAACAGACTAATTAAAACTAAGAATAGGATATTTTTCATGATATGTTTGGTTTAGAACTACAAAGGTACCCATTAATAGGGTTAGGGAATTGTTAATAACAAATTAAAACGAATCTTAATAAACCACGCCAGTTGTTGAGCGTTGTGGTATTAAAAAGAAATTGCCAACTGGCTCATACATTGTAAAAGTACAAGCAGGTAACCAAATAGGTTCTTATAGTTTGATTAAACAATAAACAACAATTTAAATATTTCAAACAAAAAGGCTTCCGTTATGGAAGCCTTTTTGTATTTGTAATAAATGTTACGCATCGTTTGTTAAAAAAACTGTCAATTTGTCGGCTGAAAATAACGGCATATTTATTGCCTAAAACAGAGTATAATTATTAAAAAAGAAACAACATGACTACAATGTTAACTAAAAAAGACTTTCTAGAAAAGGTCTTTAATTTTGAAAAAAATAAAGAATGGAAATTTGAGGGTGATGTCCCTTGTATTATCGACTTTTACGCTGACTGGTGTCAACCCTGTAAAATGGTGGCTCCTATTTTAGAAGAATTAAGTGATGAATATGGTGACAAACTCAACATATACAAAGTAGATACAGAAGCAGAACGCGAATTATCAGCTGCTTTTGGTATTCGAAGCATTCCTTCTATGCTTTTCTGTCCGGCAGAAGGCGAACCACAAATGGCCGCTGGAGCCCTACCAAAACATAACCTAGAACAAATTATAGGTGACGTTTTAAAAGTAGAAAAGTAAACTGACGAATTTTGACCCTAATTATAAGCCAATCCGTTTAAACAGATTGGCTTTTTTTAGTATCTTTGATTTACTTAACCAACAAAATCGAATGCAAACAAAACCTAAAGTCTGTGTAATAGGAGGTGGTAGTTGGGCAACTGCTATTGTAAAAATGCTCTCTGAAAATCTTACTGAAGTAGGCTGGTATATGAGGAGTATCTACGCAATTGAACACTTAAAAAGACATGGACACAACCCTAATTATTTAAGTCAGGCAACATTCAATGCCGATAATCTACAATTGTTCGATGATATTGATGAAGCAGTTGCTTACAGTGAATATATAATATTCGTCGTTCCTTCAGCTTTTTTACAAAGTGAACTGGAAAAGCTGAATATTTCTCTATTAGATAAAAATATTTTCTCGGCAATTAAAGGTATTGTTCCTGAAACCGGATTAATTGTCGGAGAACATTTTCATAAAAACTATGGTATTCCCTACAGTCAAATCGGCGTAATTGCGGGACCTTGTCATGCAGAGGAAGTGGCAATGGAACGTTTATCTTATCTTACAATAGCCTCTCAGAATGAAAACATTGCGAAACAAATGAGCTCTTTGCTATCAAGTGAATATATTAAAACTACGATATCAGATGACATAATTGGAACTGAATATGCTGCAATGCTAAAAAATATTTATGCGTTGGCTGCAGGAATAGCACATGCTTTAGGATATGGTGATAATTTTCAAGCTGTACTGATGAGTAATGCTATCAGAGAAATGAAACGTTTTACTAAAAAAGTTTGGAATACCAAACGAAATATCAATAATTCAGCCTATCTCGGTGATTTATTAGTTACAGGCTATTCTGCTTTTAGCCGAAATAGAACTTTTGGTAATATGATAGGCAAAGGATATACTGTTAAATCAGCCATGATGGAAATGAATATGATTGCAGAAGGCTATTACGCTACAAAAAGTGCTTATAAAATTAACCAAATCAATAAAGCTAATACACCAATTATCAACACCGTATATCATATATTATACGAAGAAAAAGATCCTAAAAAAGAGTTTGAAATTTTAACTTCTTTGTTGAATTAGTATTTTTTTTAAATCTCGGATAAATTAGCATTAAATAGCATCTTAAATTCTCTAAACACAATCGTTTCTTATTTTCAATAATCCAGATTATTATTAATGATACATCCAGGGTCAACGCATGTAGATCTTAAGTGATTGTATATTAGCTATTTACATTTGTCACTAATCCTTTGTGGTTCCTTTGTGTCTTCTTTGAGAAACTTCGCGTAATAGCTATAACACAAAGAGTCACGGAGAAGACACAAAGTTTCTCAAAGACAAATAAACCATGTTTGTTTTAATATGCGTTGACCTTATGATACATCTCATTACAATTATTTAATTAAAAAATGTCTCTATCTTTGCTTTTTAGTTGTAAAAAAATGAAAAAAGTATTGTTGCTTGACGAAAATCATCCACTTTTACAAAAAGGCTTAGAACATTTAGGTTTTCATTGTGATACAGATTATTCATGTAATAAAAAAGAACTTTTCCACAAACTACATAACTATGATGGAATAGTTATCCGCAGTCGTTTTAAAATTGATAAACAGTTTATTGATACTGCTACAAATCTACAATTCATAGCACGTGTGGGAGCTGGATTGGAAAGTATTGACACAGACTATGCTAAAAAGAAAAATATTCACCTGATTGCTGCGCCTGAAGGGAATCGTAATGCTGTAGGCGAACACACCTTAGGAATGTTATTATCACTTTTTAATAAACTCAATAAAGCAGATCGAGAAATTAGAAAAGGAATATGGTTGCGAGAAGCAAATAGAGGTATTGAATTAGATGGAAAAACAATCGGAATTATCGGTTATGGAAATATGGGTAAGGCATTTGCTAAAAAGCTTAGCGGCTTTGACATAAAAATTATTTGTTATGATATCAAAAAAAATGTTGGAGATCAAAACTGTCAACAGGTTTCTTTAAAACAGTTACAAAAGGAAGCAGATGTAGTGAGTATTCATACACCTCAAAACGAGTTGTCTTATAAAATGGTGAATTCTAAGTTTATACAATCTTTTAAAAAATCCTTTTTCTTGCTCAATACTGCCAGAGGAACTGCTGTGGTTACAGATGATTTAGTTAAAGCATTAAAATCTAGAAAAATACTAGGTGCGGGACTCGATGTTTTGGAATACGAAAAAATATCTTTTGAAAATTTATTTGAAAATAAAAATTTACCCAAAGCTTTTGACTATTTAATTCATGCTGATAATATTTTATTAACACCGCATATAGCAGGCTGGACTGTTGAGTCTAAAAGAAAATTAGCCCAAACCATTCTTAATAAAATTAAACTCCTAAATTTTTAACTAAAAGTTGATAATCCCTAAACGCAACCAATATGAATTTTTAATATCTAAGTAGTACAAAACCAGAAGTGTTGCGTTTTCTTATTATGCGTATTTATATTTTTTTATTTGTGAGTTTATTTTTCTCATCTTGTCAATTAGACGTTGAAGAAGATAATTTTCATTTAGAAAAAATACGTGCATTTGACATTCAAATTCCCGACAATTTAGTTGTGGGTTCCGAACATTCATTGTCTTTTAAATATGCTTTAGTAAACGGCTGTTATTCATTTTATGAAATGGAATATGATATCCCAAGCAATAATATGAGAGTAATTACAGCATTGGCAGAAGTAGCTAATACTGAAATTTGTACACAAGAATATAGCGAAGAAACTTATACTTTTCCGTTTAGACCAACGGAATCTAAGACCTATATTTTTAAATTCTGGATTGGTGAAAATAATCAAGGAGTTGCTGAGTTTGAAGAATTTGAACTAGTTGTAGAATAATAGAATAAAATGTAATTAATTAAGTTATGTATATATAGAATAAAGGAGTATTAGCTCCTTAAAGAAACCGCAAAAACCTAAACCATGAGTTTAAACAAACTCATACATCAGTGTGCTGACAATAACCAAAAAGCACAGGAAGAGATTTACCGTCTTTATGCCGGTAAGCTTTTTGCGTTGAGCCTCAAATATTCAAGAAGTAAACAAGAAGCTGAGGATAATTTACAAGATGGTTTTATAACCATTTTTAAAAAAGTAAAACAATTTAAATACAAAGGTTCTTTTGAAGGTTGGATGAAGAGAATTGTAATCAATACTGCGCTTCAAAAATACAGAGAAAAGAATGTACTTAATTTAATTAATGAAGAGAATATTAGTGAAGAAGTTTCGGTTGAAGTAGCGGAGGAGGAAGTGTCTTTAGATTATCTCCTTAATTTAATACAAGGCTTACCAAATCAATACCGATTAGTATTCAACTTGTATATTTTGGATGGATACTCTCACAAAGAAGTCGCTAAGACTTTGGGAATAAGTGAAGGAACTTCAAAATCAAATTTATCAAGAGCGCGAAATATTCTTAAAAGGAAAATAGAACACGATCAACAAGAATCTGACCAATACAAAGCATCAGAATAAAATGAAAGAACACAAAAATATAGATAGATTATTCCAAGAAAAGTTTCGAGACTTTGAGCAAGAACCACCTACTCATTTGTGGAATAATATAAGCAATGCCTTATATGGAAAACCAAAAAATAATAGGCGTATCTTAGGTCTATGGCTAAGTGGAATAGCTGCCGGTTTAGCGATTTTGTTTTTTCTTAACAATCCTTTTACAACAACAAATACTTTAAAACATAACACGAATAAAACCAAAGAAAACAATATTCATAAAAATACTTTACCTGAAATAGCGGCCCCAAGCACAACAAATAAAGAAATAATTACTATCCACGAAAAACCAACAGATATAAATAAAACTACTCCTAGCAATAAAGAAATCGAAAAAAATAGTTTTGATACTTCCCCTACGAACACTCAAAACGAAATAGTTAACAATTCTGTCCTCAATAATAATACGGATACCAAAACAAAAAAACGCAATTCTCCTTCAAAGAATAAAGAGCTAAAAAACCCTCCTACTTTTATAGCACTTGATGAATTAAAAGAACAAAATAACAATTTAAAAGATAGTCGTACACCAAACGATTCATCTCAAACTAAAAACGAAGTTGCACAAACATCTAAAAAAGGGAAGGATATTCCGATTGCACCTGAGAAAACCTCAAATAAAACAGAAGAGATAATTGCCGATAAGAATTCTGTTCTAGCTGAACAACCCACCTCAAATACATTAGAATCTCTGTCCCAAAACACAACTGGTTCCGATGAAATTATTGTTGAAAACACCACTAAATGGATTGTCTCAACGACAGTAGCTCCCATCTTATTTAATACTTTTGAAAATACTGTATCTTCTATTGGTTCTAAGTTTGATAACAACACTAAACAAGGGCAGCTATCTACCGCCTATGGTGTACAACTTGCCTACCAAATAAATGATCGTTTTACTGTTCAAACAGGTGTACATAGAGTCGATTATGGTTACAAAACTAGCGATGTTTATGTATCTCCCGGTAGATATGCTAATAGTGAATCAAGTATCGCATATGAAGACTTGATTAATATAAATGACATTAAACCTTCGCCACCTAGTAGCTCCGATCAAGCATATCAAGAAACGGGTCTTAAAACTCAAGCAGGAGATTTAATGCAAGTTTTTGGATATTACGAAGTCCCTTTTGAAGCTAAATACTCTTTAAAAAAAGGAAAAATTGGTATTAGTATCCTCAGTGGTTTTAGTACACTTATCCTTAATAAAGATGAAATCTATTACCAAACTGATGAAATTTCCAATAAAGTGAATAAAACATCCGAATTAAATTCATTACACCTTTCCGGAAACCTTGGATTGGAATTGGATTTAAAAATATATAAAAATGTGCATTTTAATGCAACTCCAATCTTTAAAATACACACAAATACATTTAAAACAAATACAGATGGATTTAATCCATATGCCATTGGTGTTTACAGTGGTTTAAATTTTAGGTTTTAGTTGGTTAATTATGTTTGGCTGGTTACCAAACATTACTAAAAAGGTCGTTTTGATGTAATTCAGAACGGCTTTTTTTGTAACTTTGCATCCCTTAAATGCATTTTTTTGATTACAAAAGACATAACCATAGAAGACTTAACAGAATACTACCCAAAATCAGTCAAATATTTATCTGAAAAAGGCATTCGTTGTATTAGATGTGGAGAACCCATTTGGGGTACACTTAAAGAAGCTTGTATCGAAAAAGGCTTTGACGAAGTTGCCATTAAAAAAGCAGTTGATGATCTCAATAAATTACATAAAGCACCTATTAAGAAAACAGAAACTAAGATCGATGAAATAAATGGTATTTAACCTCAGAGCATCCCGATAACTATCGGGACTGAACCCTAAATTCCAACGCAGAGCATCGGGGTATTAGACCATCCCACCTTAACGGCTTTCGCCCTGCAAATAATAGTAAATAAAAATATAAAAACACAATAAAAAATAGCAAATTATGAGTATAAATATTCAAACTGTATTAAAGAATTTAGGCCTTTCTGAAATAAACCAAGGCGTATCGACAGGTGCTGAATGGTTTGATACTGAAGGTAAAATAAACACTTCATCATCACCCGTAGATAACAAAGTAATTGCTAGTGTAAAAACAGCAAGCTTAGATGACTATGAAATGGTTGTGGTCAAAGCCCAAGAAGCTTATAAAGAATGGCGTATGGTTCCTGCTCCACAACGTGGTGAAATTGTACGATTAATAGGAAACGCTTTACGGGATGCAAAAGAGGACCTAGGTGCTTTAGTATCCTATGAAATGGGAAAAATTTTTCAAGAAGGGCTTGGCGAAGTGCAAGAAATGATTGATATATGTGATTTTGCAGTCGGACAATCACGTTTAATAAATGGAACAGCACTTCAATCAGAACGCCCCTTACACCGTTTATCAGAACAATATCATCCACTTGGTATTGTCGGTATTGTTACTTCTTATAACTTTCCTGTTGCAGTTTGGGCATGGAACTCAGCTTTAGCTGCTATCGCAGGAGATGTAGTGATATGGAAACCTTCTTCAAAAACACCACTTACTGCAATTGCAACACAAAAGATAATTCAAAAAGTATTAATAGAGAATAATGTTCCTGAAGGAGTCTTTAATCTAGTGGTGGGTCGCTCCTCTGTTATGGGTGATAACTTCTTAGGTGATAAACGTGTTGCCTTATTATCAGTTACCGGTTCAACATCTGTTGGACGCAGAACAGCAAAAATAGTAGGAGAACGACTCGGAAAAACACTCTTAGAATTAGGGGGAAACAATGCGGTAATAATTACACCAGAAGCTGATATACCTATGGCAATTATGTCAACGGTGTTTGGTACAGTTGGAACAGCCGGTCAGCGTTGTACAAGTACGCGTCGTGTTATTATTCACGAAAAAATATATGAGCAAGTTAAAAAATCTTTTGTAGGAGCTTATGAAAAACTCGCCGATAAAATTGGAGACCCTCTTGATGAAAAATACCTCGTAGGGCCACTAATTGATAAATACGCGGTAGAACTATTTCAAGAAGCAGTAGATAAAGTACAAAAAGAAGGTGGAAAAGTTTTATTTGGCGGACAAAAATTAGAAGAAAAAGGCTTTGAGTCTGGGAACTATGTGATGCCTTGTATTGCTGAAGCTAAGAATCATTTCGAAATTGTACAAGAAGAAACTTTTGCCCCAATTGTTTACTTAATAAAGTATTCGGGTGATGTACAAAATGCTATTGATATCCAAAATGATGTCCCACAAGGATTATCATCAGCAATTTTTACATTAAATATGCGTGAAGCAGAAACATTCATCTCTCAAACTGGTTCAGATTGTGGTATTGCTAATGTAAACCTCGGAACGTCAGGTGCTGAAATTGGTGGAGCATTTGGTGGAGAAAAAGAAACAGGAGGCGGACGCGAATCAGGTTCTGATGCGTGGAAAGTTTATATGAGAAGGCAAACAAATACAATAAATTATGGTGCTGAACTGCCATTGGCACAAGGTATTAAATTTGACATTTAGTATAAGAAGTATTAGATTGATTATATTTTAAAAATACTACTAACTAATTTTTGAGTAAGAATATATAGTAATCATATATAAATCAAAATAGTTAATTATGAACAAAAATCTATTTTCACTAATAGTAACAATCTTGTTTTTTACAATTAGTTATGGGCAAAAATCAACACAGATAAAGCTCAAAACCAATGAAAGCAAGTTTGAAGTAAAAGCCTTAAAATCAACAGGATTTACCGTAGAAAGCTCAATTTCTACGTTAAATTTGAATGCAGTTACTTTTCAAGAAGGCAACTATATGTTGCTTGAAAGTGACGGACTTGTCAAAATTTTTAACGAAGGAATGCCCGGCATTCCTGTAATATCTAAGCTAATTGAAGTGCCACAAGGTGCTCAAGTTGAATTTGTCGTTAAAAGTTATGATGAAGAAATTGTCAAACTATCTGATTATGGAATTTCAAATTTAATTGCCCCTGCACTTCGTTCACAATCAAAAAGCGAAGAATCAGTACCTTTTGTTAAAAATGAAACGATTTATAATTCTGACCGTTTTGTAAATAACAAAACTGTAACCTATGAAGAATCGGGTCAACTAAGAGCGACACGTTTAGGTAGAATTGAAATCAGTCCGATACAATACAATCCTGTACAAAACAGTTTACGAATTTTAAATAATTTGGTAGTTGATATAAACTTCGTTAATGGAGACATCTCAAAAACTGAAAACTTAAAGAAGAAGTACAATGCTCCTTACTTTAACGATATGTTCTCCGGTTCAGTTATTAATTTTAACACCTCTAATAACAAAGAGTTAATAACACAAGCGCCTACACATATGGTGATTGTTGCAGACCGAATGTTTGAAACACAACTTGTTCCATTTGTTGAGTGGAAAGTTAAAAAAGGATTTAAAATAACGGAAGCCTATACAGACGTTATTGGTACCACAACTACAGCTATTAAAGCATATTTAGAGGGAATCTATAATGGTGCTGACCCTATGAGTTTTGTATTATTTGTTGGTGATATACAACAAATCCCCGCTTGGAGTACTAGTGATCATGTTACAGATTTAAGATATTGTGAATATACTGGTGACAATTTACCGGAAGTATATTACGGTCGTTTTTCTGCACAAAATACCGGGCAATTACAACCTCAAATTGACAAAACATTAATGTATGAACAATTTACTATGTCAGACCCATCCTATCTATCAGAAGTGTTTTTAGTTGCTGGCGCTGATTCATCATACGAAGATTGGGGTAATGGACAGATGTGGTATGGAGACAATTATTATTTTAACGCTACAAATAATGTCAATTCCCATCTTTATTTACAACCTTTAGATAACAATGCCGTTCATACAATTATTATTAACGATATGAACGCCGGACTCGCTTTTGCAAATTATTCAGCACATTGTAGTTCGAGTGGTTGGGGTTCTCCTAGTTTTACTACTTCTGATGTAAATGCTTTGACCAATAATGAAAAATACGGTCTTTGGATAGGAAACTGTTGTTTATCCGTAAAATTTGACGATAATGAATGTTTTGGTGAAGCTGCCTTACGAAAAGCTAACGGAGGTGCTATCGGTGATATTGGTGGTTCTAACTCAACTTATTGGGATGAAGACTATTGGTGGGGCGTTGGCTTAACCAGTAGTATTGATACCGAACCTACTTATGCAGATAGTGGTAGAGGAGCCTATGATGGTGTTTGGCACAATCTTGCCAATGAAGCATCAGATATTAGTACATGGTATCCTGCGCAAGGACAAGTTCAAGTTTGTGGAAATTTAGCAGTTGAAGCCTCAGCATCAACTAGAAAACAGTATTATTGGGAAATTTATCATTTAATGGGTGACCCTTCGGTTACTAACTTTATTGGAACTCCTCAAGCGATGACGGTAACACCTAGCCCAAGTACATTAATGCTTGAAATGACTAGTTTAAATGTAGCATCTGCTCCCTATGCTTATGTAGCACTTTCTCAAGGTGGCGTATTAATTGCTGCTGCTATGTCTGATAATACAGGTAATGCCAGTTTGGCTTTTGCAAATGATGATCTATCTGAAGGTGGCGCTGATTTGGTAGTTACTTGTCAAAATAGAGTCCCTTATATAGGAACTATAATAGTAATTCCTGATAATCAACCCTACGTTTTGCTAAATAGCTATACGACCAATGTACCACCAAATTTTGGAGAAACTGTACAACTCAATGTTGCACTTGAAAATGTTGCAGCAACCGGTAGTGGCTATGATGCTACAGGTGTTACGGCTACATTATCAATAACGGACCCATATGTTAGCATTATTGATGATACTGAAACATACGGAACTATTGTTGCTGGTAACACAAGCACAATAAACAATGCGTTTAGTATTAGTATTGCCGATAATGTTCCCGATCAATATCCATTAGTATTTGATCTTCATATTACAGATGATGACAGTCATGTTTGGGATATGACTTTAAGGGTTGTTGCAAATGCTCCTGAATTTACAATCGGTGATTTAACTATTGATGATAGCGCAACAGGAAATGACGATGGAACTTTAGACCCGGGAGAAACAGCTGATTTAACTATTCAAGCTACAAATTCAGGTCATGCTAATGTTACCAATGTTATTTCTGCTATTTCATCTGCTTTTGCTGATATGACTATCAATACGGCAACAGCCCCAACAGTAAGTTTAACAATTGGTGAAACCGGTGATTTTGTATTTAATGTAACTGCAGATGCAGGTGTTGCACCGGGAACAGAAGCAACTATCAACAATGATGTAACAGGCGCTACTAATAATCAATATACTGCTCAAAAGGATTTCACTATTATCATAGGTTTTGTACCAGAATATTGTGAGTCTTATGCGACAAATCCCGCTGATTCAATGATTGAAGAGGTTCAATTTGGAAGTGTTGTCAACAACACAGCTGCTGGAGGTTGTGCCACCTACTCTGATTTTACCGAAGATACAACTTTGACAGATTCATTTGAAGTGGGGACAACAAATGATATATCTATCAAATTAGGAACCTGTGGTGGAGACTACCCAAAAGCAGGAAAAGTTTTTATTGACTGGAATTATGATGGTGATTTTGATGATAGTGGTGAAATGGTATTTGAAACTGACGTTCAAAGTTCTACTTTTGTAGCTGAAGGAACATTTACAGTTCCAACGGGAATCCCTTCTGGACCAAGATTTATGAGAATTGTTGTTAGTGAAGACGAAAACAATATTAACCCATGTGGTACCTATTCATGGGGTGAAACAGAAGATTATAAAATTAGTGTTTATGATCCACTAGGTATTGATGAAAACAACCTGTCAAGTATTAATGTTTATCCAAACCCTAATGAAGGAACATTTACGGTTGATTTAAGAAAATTTAATACAGCAAATGATGTGCAAGTTCAATTATTTAATATAAATGGTCAATTGATTTATCAAAGAAAGGCTACAGAAACTTTATTTGAAATTAATACAGATGAAACTTCTGGTATTTATTTCTTACGATTGACTTCTGGTAGTCAAGTGATGAATAAAAAGGTAATTATTTCAAATTAATAGTTTCTTTTCTTTATCAATTAAAAAGGTCGTTTGATTTCTTAAACGACCTTTTTTATGTTAATCACTTTCAATTTCTGCACATAAAATATAGATTCTGTACCTTTGGGCGTTTTTAACCCTAAAAATATTTCGGCATACCGAGATATTTTTATTATAACGAATAACATAATTATAACCTTTTTATATTTCAACGATGTTTAAAAATAGGACACTACATCTTTTTACTTTTATCCTTTTATTTACACTAGCTATAAACGCACAAGAACAATCTTTTCATTACGCGGATAATTGGGGTGATGCCGGTTATACCGTAGTAAATAAAAAAGCTTCCTCACTAGAGATAGTGTATTCTATTAATAATTTAACTATAACAGATTCTAGTATCAATGGTGAAACATTAAAAAATGTTTCTATTCCAGGCATTTTCCTCTTTAATGATGCAGGAATGCCAGACCTACCCGGAAATGGAAAATATATAGCTATTCCAGAAGGTGCAGAAACAAGTTTAACAGTTATAGATTATACAATCGAAAAATATCAAAATATTGATTTAGCACCAGCTCCAATTATTCCATTTGATACCGAAATCGAACTGAGATATGAACGGAATAATAAAGTCTATTCAAAAAATGCTTTCTATCCTGAAAATCCTTTTAAATTATCCGAAAAAACAAAATTAAGAGGTGTAGATGTTGTTATGTTAGGAGTAACCCCATTTCAATACAATCCTCAAACAAAAGAACTTCTCGTTTATAGAGATATTAGATTTGAAATAGGTTTTAATGGTGGTTCCAACCAATTTGGAGAAAATAGATTGAGAAATCGTTGGTGGGATCCAATTTTGGATGACGCCTTATTGAATTATGCTTCATTACCTCAAGTAGATTATTCAAAAAACACATCTGTAAATGGTGAATATGAATATGTTATATTAACACTTGATGACCCTGATTTTACCCAGTGGGCAGAAACAATAGCCGAGTTTAGACGTGAACAAGGAATTTCTACGGGTGTTTTTACGATTTCCGATATACCCGGAGGAAATGATGTAAATTCAATTGAAACATGGATTGACGATATATACAACAATTGGACTACGCCTCCTGTTGCTGTTTTAATACTTGCAGATTATGGAACCGGTGCTGATGGAATCACATCTAAATCGTATCCACATCCTTATTCAGGAGATTATATATCTGACAATCATTATGCAGATGTTGATAATGATGATTTACCAGATATTGCTTTTGCAAGAATAACAGCAAATGATGTAAGTCAATTAGAAATCATGATTAATAAGTTTCTTTACTACGAATCAAATCCTCCAACAAGTGCAGATTTCTATAATCATCCGATTTCAGCTTTAGGATGGCAAACAGAAAGATGGTTTCAAATTTGTTCAGAAAGTGTAAAAGGCTTTTGGGAAAACGAGCTTGGGAAAGAACCGATCACAATTAATAATATTTATGAAGGTACACCTAGCACTTCTTGGTCGTCTGCAACCAATACATCAACAGTAGTAACTTATTTTGGACAAGACGGATTGGGTTATTTGCCAGAACTACCTAGTGATTTAGGCGGAAATGAATATTGGGACAATGGTAGTGCTACAGAAGTTACTAATGCCATTAACAACGGCTCTTTTATATTACAACATAGAGACCATGGGTTTGAAATGGGTTGGGGCGAACCTGCTTATGGCAATTCAAATATTGATAATTTAAATAACACAGATCTTACTTATATTATGTCGATAAATTGTCTTACAGGACGTTTTGATTATGGTTCAGAAGTTTTTGCTGAAAAATTTCACAGGCATACAAGTGATGGAAATCCCTCAGGGGCGCTTGGTGTACTTGCCGCTTCACAAGTCTCTTATTCATTTGTAAATGACACTTTTGTTTGGGGTGCTTATGACAATATGTGGCCTGATTTTATGCCTGGTGAAACATCAAATCCTGAAAGTAGAATGATTTTACCCGCATTTGCAAATGTGGCCGGAAAAAACTTTTTACAACAATCTAATTGGCCTTATAATCCAAGTAGTAAACAAATTACACACAGATTGTTTCACCATCATGGTGACGCTTTTTTAAATGTTTATTCTGAAGTGCCTCAAAATTTAGTTGTCAATGCTGCTACAGAACATGTATTTGGTAACCCTCAATTTGATGTTACTGTTGATGAAGGGGCTTTTATCGCATTGACTTATTATGATACCGTAAACCAAGAAACTATAATCGTTACTACTGCTGAAAGTAGTGGTGGTGTAACTTCTTTGGACATGACCAATTGTCCTGATGTCGGCACTAACTTATTAATGACTATTACAAAACAAAACTATTTCAGATATTCCGAAAATGTTTTGATTATCTCTCCTTCAGGACCTTATGTTATTGTTGATAGTTTTGTTATCAATGATGCCAATAATAATGAAGCTGACTTTGGAGAGAGTTTTAATTTAGATTTAAAACTAAAGAATGTAGGAACACAAACTTCCGAAAACATCAGTGTTACCTTAACAACAACAGATTCTTATGTTCAATCATTATCTAATGCTACAGATATTCCTTTTTCAGATTTAACTCCGGGTTTAACAGAAACTAGTTCAGAACAGTTTTCTGTGGAGTTGGCAAATACTATTCCCGACCAACACATTATTATTTTTGACGTAGAAATCACGGATAGTGCCACAAAATCATCTTACAACTCAAATATTTCATTTAGAGTTAATGCCCCTATTTTAGCTATTGAAAGTTTAGTCATCGATGATGCTACAGGTAATGCCGATGGTATATTAGACCCTGCTGAAACTGCAGATATTATTATTCAAGCAACGAACACAGGCCATGCAGCCATAACAAATGTTCTTTCTGTACTTTCAACAAGTTCGATAGACTTAACAATTAATACGGCAACAGCTCCTATTTTAGATTTAAATATTGGAGAAACAGGAGATTTTATTTTCAATGTAACTGCCGGCGCTGACGTTGTTTTAGGAACTCCTGCAATTGTAATAAATGACCTAACGGGTGGTATTGATAGTCAATATTCAAACCAAAAAGAATTTACAATAATTATTGGTTTTGTACCGGAATATTGCGCCGCAGGATCGGGTAATACAACTGATGAATATATTCAACAAGTAGTATTTGTCGATATTGATAACACTAGTACACGGGGACCTTCATACTCAGATTATACAAGTATTTCTACAAATATTACGTTGAGAGAATCCTATCCTATTACAATAATTAACGGTGAAAGTTGGGCATTAGATCAAATGGGTTGCTGGATAGATTGGAATTATGACGGAGACTTTGAAGATGCAGATGAAGAATTTATAATAACTTACGAAGATGATGTTCCTTCTTTAGGATTAGGCACCGGAACAGGAACTATCACAGTGCCTATCGATGCACAATTAGGATATACAACAATGAGACTTAGAGTTTTATATACAGGAAGTATTATTCCTTGCGGAGATACTGGTTTTGGTGAAGTAGAAGATTATACTGTGAATGTACTCAGCTCCACATGTGCAGAACCTTCAGATTTAGCTGTTACAAATATTACTACAGAAGCTGCCGACATGAGTTGGACAGCTAATGGATCTGAAAGCCTTTGGAATATTGAATATGGCGTAGAAAACTATTCATTAGGCACAGGAACTTATGTTGCTGGCATGACAAATCCACATACACAAACTGGATTGGATGTTAATACTTCATATGACTTTTACGTGCAAGCAGATTGTGGAGGTGGTGATGTTAGTCCATGGGCTGGGCCTTTCAATTTCACTACGCAGAACAATATTGGTGTTGCTGAAAGCATTGTGGATGCACATGTTTTAATGTTCCCAAACCCTACTACTGGTTTGGTGCAAATTAATAATATTAGTTCAATAAATATCAGTGTATCTGATATATTGGGTAAAAATTTGATAGTGTATTCCTTTAACGAAGGAACCAATAGTATTAATCTTTCAAACTATTCAGCTGGTATTTATTTTATAAAAGTCAGGTTAACTGAGGAGGCTAATGAAGCAGTAAAGACCTATAAACTCATCAAAGAATAAATAATAACTAAAAAGGCAGTCTTCCATAGGTAGACTGCCTTTTTTTGTTTTACAAACTACAGGCGTAGCTTGTAAAAATCAACTAACCAAACTTTATTTTCTTGCCGGAGCTTTTGTTTTATTGTCTTTTGTGTGTTCTCTTTTTGTAGTCTTGCTGTGCGCTTTGCGTTGAATTGTTTTTCGAGTTACTTTAAAACGTTTTCTACCTTGAGTTGAATTTGTGCTTGAAGCTTTTCCATCATTTTTATACTGAATAAACCCATAACCTTCAAATTCATAAGTTGTCCCGGATGCATAGTGATATAAGCTTATTGCTTTATCTTCATTTCCTATAATACTCAATTCAAACTCTTCGATATCGCCACCGTTATAATTTAGTG
>JAUVOS010000182.1 GCA_030599055.1 Lutibacter sp. | reverse complement strand
TCTCTCAATAGAAATTCAAACACGCTGTCGGGTGGCGAAAGTCAACGTATTAATTTAGCAACATCTCTCGGGAGTAGTTTGGTTGGCTCTATGTATATTTTAGACGAGCCAAGCATTGGTCTGCACAGCAAAGATAGCGAACGATTAATCAAAGTTCTAAAGCATTTACGTGATTTAGGAAATACCGTAATTGTAGTTGAGCACGACGAAGAAATCATGCGCCAAGCTGATTATATCATTGATATTGGTCCTGAGGCAGGTACTTTTGGTGGAGAAATTGTAGCAGAAGGCAATATTGATGCTATTTTAAAAACAGATAGCCTTACAAGTCGCTATTTAAGGGGTTCTTTAGAAATATCCATTCCTGAAAAACGAAGAAAAACAAAGGATTATATAAAAGTGCTTGGAGCAAGAGAACACAATCTGAAAAACATTGATGTACAATTCCCTTTACACAGTTTAACGGTAGTCACCGGAGTGTCCGGTAGTGGAAAAAGCACTTTGGTTCGTAATATATTATATCCTGCTATGCAAAAACACATTGGCGGTTATGGAGAAAAATTAGGTCAATTTACAGCTTTGGAAGGAAGCTTTAGCAGTATCCAAAATATTGAATTTATCGACCAAAATCCTATTGGAAGATCTTCACGTTCCAATCCGGTTACTTATATAAAAGCCTATGATGATATTAGAGCTTTATTTGCAGATGAAAAGCTTTCAAAGATTCGCAACTACACGCCCAAATATTTTTCTTTTAACGTAGATGGCGGACGTTGTGACGTTTGTAAAGGAGACGGCGAAGTTACCATTGAAATGCAATTTATGGCAGACGTACATCTTGAATGTGAAGCTTGCCATGGTAAACGCTTTAAAAAAGAAGTTTTGGAAGTGCAATACAAAGGAAAATCTATCAGTGATATTTTAGGTTTTACGGTAGAAGAAGCCATCGCATTTTTTGATTTACACCAACAACAAAAGATTACAAAAAAATTACAACCACTTTTAGATGTAGGTCTCGGTTATGTACATCTCGGGCAAGCATCCTCTACCCTATCCGGTGGTGAAGCCCAACGCATTAAATTGGCTTCTTTTTTAGTAAAAGGCAATCGTTCGACACAAACCTTATTTATTTTTGACGAACCAACTACAGGACTACACTTCCACGACATCAACAAACTCATCGGCTCTTTTAACGCCTTAATTGAAAACGGACATACGGTCATTGTTATTGAACACAATCTCGATTTAATAAAAGTTGCTGACTATATTATCGATCTTGGTAAAGAAGGTGGAAAAAAGGGTGGAGATCTACTATTTCAAGGAATTCCTGAGAATTTAGTAAAAGTAAAAAATTCTTATACTGCTTTTTATTTAAAAGATAAGTTGAGATAAGGGCTAATATAATATGGCTTAACTTCATTTCAATATTTTTTGGTATAATACTTTTTTATCTGTAATAATCTCTATGATATATACTCCTTCAACTAAATCAATGAGACTGAGTTTATTCAATTGAAATCTAGATCGTTTAAATACTTTAGCATTGAAATTATAAATTATAATTTCTTTAATTACCAATTTATTATTTACTTTCTCTATAAATTGAGTTTCTCTATTATAATATATTAAATCATTTTCAGACACTTTAATTTCATCTAATGAAATAGGCAAATCAGTATTTGTTACAATATTTGATGGTTCGGATTCTCCATAAGGATTGGAATATACTGCTGTTATCCATATATGTCCAATGATTCCCATTTCAACTTCATGTGAGATTTCCGTTGTAGTAATAATTATTTCATTTTCATAATCTAAATCTGAAATGTAAATATTATAATAATCTAAGCTTGCAGAAGTCCCTGTTGTGTCAGGTTCATCCCAACTAAAATAGGAACAATATGTGGGCCCTGCTAACCATTCTCCTGCGCACATACCATAATCATCAATCATTATATAACTAAAACTATATACAAAATTTTGAGGCGAAGGAAATTGTGCAAAAGCCACAGACGATAGCATTATAGACAATATAAGTAATGACTTTTTCATAAGTTCCAATTTTAATTCAATTCTCATTATAATTGTAAGTAATTCAGTCGTGAGATAAAAATTTAATGCGCGCATTATAAGTAGTTTACGATTGTTTCACGCAAAGACCGCCAAGAATGCGCAAAGACCGCAAAATATTTAAAATACCTATAATCAAGCCTTTTGCGGACTTGGCGATTTTTTTCTTTGCAATCTTTGCATGAAATATATTTTTACAATCATATCATTAATAATAACTTATACTGGGTAAATAGTTACTTACAATTGACTACTTCATTTTTACAAAATCAACAAATTAATATCTCTAAAAGGTAGATCAAACCAGTCGGCAACAGTTTTGTTGGTTAGAATGCCGTTGTAAAAATACATTCCTGATTGAAGTCCTTTATCATATCTAATTACCTGTTCAAAACCACCTTCTTCAGCAATATTTTGAAGGAAAGGTGAAAAAATATTACTTATTGAAACGGAGGCTGTACGTGCATAACGTGAAGGAATATTAGGAACTCCATAATGTATCACGCCGTGTTTGGTAAAAACCGGATTCGCATGAGTAGTCAATTGGCTAGTTTCAAAACAACCACCTCTATCAATACTCACATCGACAATAATCGCCCCTTCTTTCATATTTTCTACCATACTTTCAGTTACTACAATAGGAGCACGTGATTTTCCACGGATGGCACCGATGGCTACATCACAACGTCTTAGCGATTTCTCAATGGTTTTAGATTGAAGTGTAGAAGTAAAAATAGTGGCACCTAGTATTTGTTGTAAATTGCGAAGTTTTGTAATCGAATTGTCAAAAACCTTAACAATAGCACCCATACCCATTGCTGTTCGAGCAGCAAATTCACCAACACCTCCAGCTCCAAAAATAACGACATTTGTAGGAGGTACGCCGTTGATATTTCCAAACAATAAACCCGTACCCTTATGGGCGTTACTCATCAATTCCGAAGCGATGTGTATGGAAGCAATTCCAGCTATCTCACTAAGAGATTTTACGATGGGAAAATAACCTTGATCATCTTTTATATAATCAAATGCCAAAGCTGTGATACGTTTTTTCGCAATGGCTTTAAAATAGGCTTTGTTTTGAACTTTGAGTTGCAATGCTGAAAACAAAACAGTTTGCGGATGCATTAAATCTATTTCTGAAATTGAAGGCGGTTCTACTTTAAGAACCATGGAACATTCAAAAGCTTCTCTACGGTTATGTGCAATTTTTGCACCTGCTTCAGAATAATCATTATCACTATAATTCGCTCCTTCACCAGCACCCGTTTCAATTACAAATCGGTGTCCATGAGCAGTCAAAGAAGCGATGGCATCAGGTGTTAAGCAAACTCTTTTTTCTTGGTAATGGGTTTCTTTAGGAATACCTATTACAAATTTACCTTTTTGTTTAGCTACTTCAAGCATTTCAGCTTTGGGTAGTAATTCACTTTTGCTAAAAGGTGTTTTTGGTTTCTGTCCCATAATTTTCAAGTATAATAGTACGTGTTCCGTCCGTCTTTTTAGTCATTATAACGGAAATAGTGTCTAAAGGTACTAAATTTTTGATTTTATCTGGCCATTCTATCAAACAATAAGCATCTGTATCAAAGTATTCCTCTATTCCGATGTCATACGCTTCCACTTCATTTTCAATACGATAAAAATCGAAATGAAAAACAGACTTGTTGTTTGTATCACGATATTCATTGACCAATGAAAAAGTGGGGCTACTCACATTATCAACCACTCCGAGTTGTCTTGCAATAGCTTTGATTAAGGTAGTTTTACCGACTCCCATACTGCCATAAAACAGAAAAATACGACGACTGGTAGCGCCGATAATTTTTTGTGCAGCTTCGTTTATTTCTGATAAAGTATAATCAAATTTCACGTTGTAAAAGTACGAGAATTTGTTGGAAGTACGGATTTAAGAGGTTTGTTCTGTGTTCTGTGTTCTGTGTTCTGTGTTTTGTGTTTTGTTCTTTGTTCTTTGTTATGAAAACTGAAAACTGAGAACTGAATTCTTATCTTTTGATAATATAGAACGCTGATGACGCAGATTTTACTGATTTTCGCTGATTTGGATAATGTTCTGTGTTCTGTGTTTTGTTCTTTGTTATGAGAACCGAGAACTGAGAACTGAGAACCGGAAACTACTTCGGTTCGTAAGTAACACAAGGAATAATCATTTCTTCTAATGAAATTCCACCGTGTTGATACGTATTTCTATAGTATTTTACAAAATGATTGTAATTGTTAGGATACGCAAAAAACATATCTTCCTTCGCAAATACAAAAGATGAATTGATAGCATTTTGTGGTAAGCCTATTTCATTTGGCTTTTGGGTAGCATATACATCTTTTTCTTCGTAAGAAAGACTGCGCCCCGTTTTATATCTTAGATTAGCACTTATCTCTCTAGGCCCAATGATTTTTGTAGGATTTTGCGTATTAATTGTTCCATGATCGGTAGTGATGACTAATTGTAAGCCCATATTTTGTGCCTTTTTAATCATCTCTAACAAAGGAGAATTCTTAAACCAACTCAGCGTCAAAGATCGATATGCTTTGTCATCACTTGCTAATTGTTTAATAACGTCCATTTCAGTTTTAGAATGCGATAACATATCTACAAAATTAATAACGACAACTGTTAAATCATTGTTCTTGATTTTCTGGAAATTCTCCGCTAATTGTTTTCCTTTATGCAAATTGGTAATTTTGTAATACTCGTGTTTTATATCCAAACCTAATCGTTTGAGATGTTCCGTTAAAAACTCTTTTTCAAAAAGATTTTTTCCTCCTTCATCCATATCATTTCTCCAATATTGAGGATGGTATTTTTCCATATCTAAAGGCAACATACCAGAAAAAATTGCATTACGTGCATATTGGGTAGCTGTTGGTAAGATGCTGTAATAATC
>JAUVOS010000104.1 GCA_030599055.1 Lutibacter sp. | reverse complement strand
TCGACTACGTACTAGTTTCGGATATTTATAATTCTCAGGATAGATAATAACCTCAGGCGTGATTTTTACTTTGTTATAGTTGTGTTCGTCACCCGTCATTATAGCAATCACTTTACTACTTTTATTGATTAATAAATCTAAATATTCATCACGTCTTTCAATGATTCCTTTTTTAACCGACTTTCCTGCAATAACAGGTCTAGGTGAGTTATCGCCATTGTACCACATATCATCTTTTACATGCCCTCCATTTGGAAATGTAGGCGTGTGTTGGGTTACAAATATATGGTCGATTTGGTTGTTGTTTTCGAGGTGATCTAGTGTGTTTTCTAACCATTTTAACTGATTATCCATAATATATCCATGTAAATTACCACCGGTAGAAGGATTATTTTTTAAAGAAGGTGTATAAAAATAATCTGAATTTAATACAATCATGGCTACATTATCATAGGTATAATAAAAGACTGTTTCATCATAAGGTGGAAAATCTATTTTATTGGGATTAGGATCATAATAAGCGCCATCTTCACTAATTAAATCAGAATGTGGATTTACAAAATTTGTTGCAAAAACGGCGGATGCAGATTCAGTTTCAAAAGGAAATCCGGGAATAAATGCTTGCCAACGCCCTTTATCATCTTTAAAAATATTACCAACCGCTTCGTGATTTCCCAAAGATGCTATAATCGGAAAATGATGTGCAAAAGGCTCTATTGAGCGCTTCCAGTTTGCATATTGCAGATTGGTTTCGTCTTTTGTATTTTTATATCCATCTATTAAATCACCTGTAACTTGCATAAAAACAGCATTCTTATATTTAGCTAAAGCTGCCATTTTTCGCATTACATAATAATTTACACCATACATATCATGCTCTCCACCGCCTTTTCCTGCACGTGAATCACTAATATAGGCGAAAACAAAGGGTTTTCTACTACCTTGTAGCGGAGCTGTTTTAAAAGTGTATTTTTGTGTAGCATCATCAAAATCAACAATATAAGTGTATTCGGTTTCGGGTTGTAAATTATCGATTAAGATTTCATGATGTGTTTGTGATTTTATACTCTTATATACGGTATCATTAACCTGAATTTTTGCTTGAACAGGAAAATTTGTATCAAAAGAAATAGTTACTTCATTAGCATGCAGTAGATTGATAAAAGGACCTTCCGTAATAGTTTTGGTGATACTAAATCCGTTTTCTACATCATATTTAAAGCCAATTACACCATCATAGAGCAATTCTCCTTTGGCATTGGCAATACGATAACCTAATGTTCCGGTTCCCAATTTTTTCCAATGGATCATATCATATCTGCCCGAGAGCCTTTTGAGGATATTTATTCCTGTTTTTCCTGCTTTAATATTAGAAGTTCTAGCATACCAAATTGGTGTTGGATATTTTGATTCTTTATAATTAATCAGTCCATAGTATAATGTTCCGTTTAGTGTTGTGTCATTAAAGTTAAATTCAATTCCATTAGGAGTTGCTTGTGGATTGCCTTGTAAATTTGATAATGTCAATTTGCTTTTATGCTCAAAAGCATAGAACTTTTTACCTTTATTTTTATGGTATAATTTACAGTCCTTATTATAATATATATTCGTAAAAACATCGGGAATAGAATCTTGTGCAAATAAAAAGCCCCCAGTAAAAAGATAAATTAAAAGAATTGTCAAATTTTTCATAAAAAAATGATTTAAGTATGTAAAGATAGAAAGTTTTGGTAGCTTTATGGCTTGTTAAGAGTATAAAATAAATTAAAACAAAACAAAGTACAAATAGTTTCAATGGATTTTCTAAAAAGAGATATAAAAACAATTAAAGTTTCATTGCTGATAATAGTAGCAGTTGTGGTATTGTTTGTATTGCGTCTGTTCTCATTTATATTTATTCCTTTTTTCTTAGCTTTATTTATTGCTATATTATTACTGCCAATTTTAGATTGGTTTGAAAGAAAAAAGATACCAAATTGGTTGGGAATTATTATAATAGTTGTAGCCTCTACCCTATTTATATGGCTTAACGTAATTGTGTTGCAAAAAACAAGTGTAGAATTGTATCAATCAAAAGATGTTATATTGGCAGAAGCCAACCAAAAAATTAACCCTCTTTTGATAAAAACACAGCACTTTTTAGGAATTGATTCTGTATCTGAAGCAAATAGCAATACAATTGATTTTAAAGCACTCGCTGAAAAAAATAGCGGTAAATTATTGAGTAGATTGGGTTTATTTATCACAAGTCTTTTTATGACTTTATTCTTTTTGGCTCTTTTTTTAACAGGAGCGCATCTTTTTGAGGTTTTTCTAAATAGAGTAAGTAACAATGATGAAGATAGTATTCAGGTATTTAGAGAAATTAAAGATTCTTTAAATGGATTTATTAAAGTTAAGTTTATAACAAGTCTATTAACGGGAATTGGCTTTGGTTTGGTCGTTATGTTTTTTGGAGTAAAATTTGCTCTTTTCTGGGGACTTATGGCCTTTTTACTCAATTTTATACAATTAATTGGTTCTTATTTTATCACAGGAGTATTACTTCTCTTTGGTTTTGTTGAAATTCATAGCCCGGGAACTTTTATAGTTTTTGGAGGCTTGCTTGTAGCCCTACAAATGACTATTGGAGGTATTTTAGAGCCCATATTTATGGGGAAAAGTTTTCATGTCAATACCATAACAGTTCTTATTAGTTTAGCGGTTTGGGGCTTTATCTTTGGTATTGCAGGCTTGGTCTTGGCGATTCCTATTACGGTATTTTTAAAAATAATATTAGAACGAATTCCTGCAACACAATATTTAGCAAAACTTTTAAGTAGAGTAGAATAAAGTATTTGAAAACGGAAGTTATCCCTTTCAACATAGCAATTTTTAGTTTTTTTTACAGATTGACCTTAAATCCTCAGGTCTTTTTATAACTTACACGAATTGACACAAATTTTTCATACTTAAATAAGTGATGTAATATAGTGATATATGACTGATAATAATTACACTAATTAAATCCTTACGGATTTTAGGATTGACAATACTCCCTACTAGATAGCTGACGGTTTGAGATTTTAAATCTTTAAAAATATTAAAAACTGTATTTTATTTTTCTAACCAAAACCCATATTTTACAAAAATACCTGAATTGGGTATTGTGGCATCTCAACAAGCTTTTTACATTTGTCACATAATAATCTTAAAAAAAGACTGTTTTAATTATTTGAAATATTTACTTATTTAACCCCCTTTTAATATTTAATATTATTTAATTATGAAAAAACTTATTGCATTAACAATCGTATTAACCATCTTGCTTTCTTCTTGTGTTTCTAAAAAGAAATACGTTGCATTGGAGCAGAATCTTACCGATACTCGTGCTGATTTACAAAAGACCACAATGGAAAAAGAAGCATTGGAAGCAAAATTTGCGAAAATTGAAAAAAGAGTAGATGAGTATAACTCTAAAATAAACTCTTTACGAGATACCAATGAATCCTTAACCCACGAAATGGTTCAGGTGAATAATGAAAAATTAGTGCTTGTCGATAATAACTTAACAGTTTTATCAAAAGATGTCCGCGATAGAATGAATGTGACTTTGGCTAAAATGTCTTCTGCAGAATTAGCATCAGCCCAAACTTTAAAGGATTCGATCAATTTAGCCTTATCCTACAATCTTAAGAAAAAAATGGTTTCTACTGGTTTTGATGATAATAATGATGATATTCAAGTGAATATTAATAAAACGGTCGTTATGATTTCAGTTGCAGATAACTTATTGTTTAATACCGCTAGTCATAGAGTAAACAAAAAAGCCTATCCACTACTTCAAAAATTGGCAGATGTTGCCAATTCTGAACCAAGTATGGATGTGATGATAGAAGGACATACAGATGCTAGATCAATCAATACAGGTTGTATGCAAGACAATTGGGATTTAAGCGTAAAAAGAGCTACTTCTATTGTACGCTTATTACAAGAAAAATACAATGTAGAGCCTGCTCGTTTAATAGCTTCCGGAAGAAGTAGTTACACACCACTTACTGATAATGATTCTAAAGAAAACAGAGCACGCAACAGACGTACGAATATTATAATTTTACCAAATTTAAACAAGTTTTTCGCTTTGTTAGAAAGTGAAGAGCACATACTCCCTTAATAATTATTATTTGGTTTAATTATAAGAAATCCCTTGCAATTCTTCCCCCATTGCAAGGGATTATTTTTTTACGTACAAACAATATCAGGGTAGTTTATTGACGTATAAATAGTTGTCAGTAAGAAGTATTTCAGAACTTTTATAATTAATTTTAGAATCAATTACTTGATTTATTTGATAGTAAATTTCCGAATTTATATCGTGAAAAAAGCTAATTTCTTTTGTAAAACTTTTAGCATCAAAATCTACATATTGATATTTTAGTTCTCCATTCATGGAATACGAAATCAAAAGTTTTATTTCGCATTCTTCTTCGGCGAACCAACTTTTGGCTACTTCAATTTCTAAATCATTAATTTCGCAAGTAAGTTCATCTGCAGGTGTTGTAACATCTAATATTGAGCTACAAGATTCAATACCTATCCACTTACCTACATTTGTTTGACCCTCATTTGTTATTTCAGTTAGTCTGTATTTCATAGGCTCTCCTACAAGAACGGCATAAGGAAAATGAATATACTTGGTATTAATATCTGTATGTTTTTTGTGAAACTTAGTTTCAACAATTATTTCTTTACTACCATCTACACTTGTTGCTGCAACTTCAATTTTTTTAATATATAAATTTGGACGCAAATTTTCACAAAAATCAAAACATTTAATTTCAATGGCTGCGTAAGTAGGTGGTATACTTTCATTAATGTCAACCTCTTGAATAATTTCAGGCCACTTTTGGGTGGATATTTTTAATTCAAATGCATCAGAAAGAATAATTCTATTAATGAGTTTTAATTCATCTTCTGATTCTGCCTCTTTTTCTTCTAATTCAAAAGAACTAGAAATTTCAACATAATCAAGGGGGTCAGTCGTATTTGCGTAAAATGAATAGCTAAAGCTAAGAGCCAGTGTGTTATCCTTTAATTGAGTTTCAAGTAGTTCAGCTTCTCCATTAGTTAGACTAAAAGTAAAAGCTCTTTCTGTCCAATAAGCTTTTGTTGTTGATAAGCCAGTTTTACCATCTGAAGTAGTACTGTTACTTTCTCCTAAAGCTTTATGCTTCGAAATTGAATCTGAACTTTGTGACAAAACTATAAGTTTAGAATCAATACTTGTTATACGAATTGGTTTTAATTTAATTGATTTATTCTTATTCAGTTTTTTTTTGATTTCAGTCAATACACTTTTGCTTTGAGGTGGCATTTCTATTCTCAATTTAACAATATTGGTAGTATGTGATCTATCTGCATCATTTGAACATTGTGTGCCGATATAACGCATCTTAAGCATTTGAAAATCAGGCTTTTCATTCTCATCTACAACTAGCTGTAATTTGGACGGAGCATAATAATACAAAAGAGGTGTTTTAATATCTTTGTATATAATAACTCCATCTATGACTTGTTTTGACAATGCATCTACCTGTGAACTTATATTCCAAGATATTAGTGTAGATAAAAGTAGTAGCATGAGTTCTTTTTTCATAAAAAGCGTTTTAAATTTTGTGATATTATCTTAAAAAGATTTTAATTATCCATTCGAAAGATTATAAATTAATCCTCAAAATCATCACATTCTAATCTATCCTTTACAAATGTTGACTGCTTATCAATATTCGACCAATTTGTAGCGCTCCATTCCACATCATCAACAAAAATACAAGTTAGCTTAGGATTGTCAGTTGCATCAAAATAAGTAAAATTGACATTGTCTCCATTTCGCACATCCAATTCTTCTAATTTGTTACCTTGAACAAATAGCGCTTTTAAATACATATTTTTTCTGATCTCTAAAGTTTCTAATTGGTTATTCATACAAAACAAAGTTTCTAGTGAGGTAAAACCTTCAATACCTGTTAAATCAGCTATATTCTTATTGTTTAGATTTAAATTTGATACATGACAAATTTTATTATAACTAACATAATTATCTAATAATATATCATATTCCAACTCAATTAAGGCTTTTTCAAAATTATCGTCCGGGACATAGATTTCTGTTTTTATAGCATCACACTCAACTTGAGTTTCAACAAAATTTACATAGCAATCTAAAACCGGCCAATTTTCTGTAGAATAAGCTTCATCATCGACAAAAATACATTTCAATTCTCCACAATATTCAACATTAAGATCCGTAATATTTGTGTTATGATTATTTCTTAAATCAATTGTTTTAAGAAACCAATTATCTTCCAAATATACTCTTTCCAATAATGGGAACTTGGTTAAATCAAGATTTTCGTTAGTAAACTGATTGCCTCCAAAATCAATAAATTCTAATTTGGTTAGATTTGAAAAAGTTGTAGGAATTTCACATCCAAAACCATTTTTATTAAAAGAAATATATTCAAGATTAATTAGTTCACCTATTTCAAAGGGAATTTCATCCCAACTTTCTGCTTCTGATTCATTAGATAATAATGGATTTTCACTTAAATCAAGATGTTCTAATTTTTCCAATTTACAAATCTCTAGAAGTGTTTCATCACCTTTTAATAAATTCTTGCTTAGAGATAGAACAGTTAAGTCTTCTAAATGTTCAATAGTTTCTGTTATCGTACCTACTAAATTATTATCGAATAATTCTAGTTTTGTTACACGAAATGGAGCTAAAGTATCCATGAAAACTCCAAACCAAGTTGCAACTGGTTTGTCTGAATTCCAATTTGTATTATCTTTCCAATTTGCTCCATTTGTAGAATTATAAAGATCAATTAACGCTTGTTTTTCTTCCGGATAAAGTTCATCTTGACCGTATATATAGAAGTACACAAAAAAAAGTGTAATAAAAAGAGATAAATTTTTCATTTTTTTTAATAATAAATAATGAATTAAAACCCAATTGAGATATTAATCTGTTTTATATCAATAAGCTATTTACATTCTTAGAAAACGAAAGACAAACCAACCTTAATCAAAAAAGTATTAGTCATCTTTCTTTTTAAAGAAATCTTCTAATAGACCTTTCCCTCTATTCATTAAACTATCTTTAACTATATTAAACCCTTCACTATCTTCTATGTTTTTTTCAAAGATTGTCTCTAATTGACTAGCACCAATTACTAAAAAACTTTTATCACCTCTTTTCCATTGACTCATTTTAGTAGTTCCATCCGGCATTATCTGAATAAGCTGATATCTATAATGTAGTTTTTCATTTTCAGGAACATAATACTTGCCACCTGCAATACTCATATCATCTTCTTTAATTGTTATGGATGGTAGTTCTACCTCATTAATGCCGTTAGGATCCGCTTGTTTTGATTTAATATTAAGTTTAAACATATAGGCTTCAGAACTAGTCATTATATCCATAATTTGAATTTCTAAATTCGTTATTTGACTCCCCGATGTACCACCAATAATTTTCTTTTTCACCTTTTCTTTACATCCCTTGCAGTCAAGTATTGAGTAATCAAACCACATTTTATCCACACCAGCCTTTATTTTCAGGCTGTTATTGGTGAATGTAAATAATTCTCCTGGTGCCACTTCACTATTATCTAAATCAAAAGCTTCAAGTTGAATTTTATTTTTTCGATGAACAACTAGCTGATTTAATTTTACAGGAAAATCTAAATAATTAGTCCATGTATTTTGTAGTTCATCAATACTTTTTATTTCTAATTTGCCAAAAGTTACGGGTTCGCTAATTTGAAAATTTAAAGGAACTGAAAATCCAGATTCCTCATCTTCTAATTGGAACACTACCAATGCATTTAAACCGAATCCTGATAACATAGCACTTACAAAATCATCTACTCTGCTTTCCATTTTCCATTCAACAACTATTGGTTGTAGAAAATCTGAGGTGGCATTAATACTCACACTTTCTGGTTTGACATTAAAATTAGTCAAGGCACTTCCAAAATCTAGTCCTACCCCTTGAATAGGTAGCGGCATTAACTCTAGTTTATCATTTCCCAATTCATTTCTAAGAAAGAATTTTGCCATTTCTAAATCCTCTTTACTAATTTTTGAGACCAACTCGACTTTAATCAAAACCTCTGTATTTTCATTGTTTTGGGAGGATAAATAGAAAATATTAAAAGCATATTTACCCGATTCTTTATCCCATTTTAATGTGTAGGTCGATGGTAGATAATAATAATAATTGGAATGTGTATTTGTATCTTGATAAATATCTCTAGAAATATTTAATTTTTCTAAAAATGATTTATACTTGCCGACCCCTAACAAGATACTTAGATCTTCGTAGGAGTCTAAGTTTACGCCCTCTCTTTCGACAGATATTTCAATTACTTCATCTGCTTTATCGTCATTATCATT
>JAUVOS010000166.1 GCA_030599055.1 Lutibacter sp. | reverse complement strand
TAACATAATTTATGGGTAAAATAATTGCAATAGCCAATCAGAAAGGTGGAGTTGGAAAAACTACTACGACTGTAAATTTAGCAGCTTCACTAGGAGTTCTAGAAAAAAAAGTACTATTGATTGATGCTGATCCACAGGCTAATGCATCCTCTGGTTTGGGTGTAGATGTTGATAGCGTTGAAAAAGGCACCTATCAACTATTAGAACATATTATTACTGCTAAAGAAGCTGTTCAGAGTACCACTTCTCCCAATGTAGATATAATCCCTGCTCATATTGACCTCGTAGCTGTTGAAATAGAATTAGTCGATAAAAATAAAAGGGAATTTAAATTACGAGAAGCTATTCAATCAATAAAAGAGGAATATGACTATATACTTATTGATTGTGCGCCTTCACTAGGCTTGTTAACCTTAAATGCGCTGGTAGCAGCCGACTCGATATTAATACCCATTCAATGTGAATACTTCGCTTTAGAAGGTTTAGGAAAGCTTTTAAACACTGTAAAAAGTGTTCAAAATATACATAACCCTGATTTAGATATTGAAGGGCTATTACTGACAATGTTTGATTCACGGTTACGTTTATCGAATCAAGTAGTTGAGGAAGTGCGAAAACATTTTCAGGATATGGTTTTTAAAACTATTATTAAAAGAAATACGCGATTAGGAGAAGCTCCAAGTTACGGTGAGAGTATTATTGCTTATGATGCAACGAGCCGTGGTGCAAAGAATTATTTGAGTTTGGCAAATGAATTATTAAAGAACAATGGCAAAACAACATAAAAAACAAGCTTTAGGTAGAGGTTTATCAGCATTACTTCATAATTCTGATTCAGATATCTCATCTGTAAATGATGTAAATGCAGATAAGATAGTTGGAAGTATCGTAGAATTAGATATAGATGTAATTAAAGTCAATCCTTTTCAACCACGTACTTATTTCAATGAAGAGGCGTTAAAAGAACTCGCTGCATCTATAAAAGAATTGGGCATTATTCAACCCATTACAGTTCGAAAACTAGAAGGAAACAATTTTCAGTTGGTATCGGGAGAACGCCGGTATAGAGCCTCAAAATTAATTGGTTTAAAAACAATTCCGGCTTATGTCCGCATTGCAAACGATCAAGAGATGTTGGAAATGGCTTTGGTTGAAAATATACAACGTACAGATTTAGATCCCATTGAAGTAGCATTGTCTTATCGTCGTTTAATTGACGAAATCAGTTTAACACAAGATCAATTAGGAAAACGAATTGGGAAAAAACGATCCACGGTTACAAATTATCTAAGATTGTTAAAACTGGATCCAATTATTCAAACGGGAATGCGAGATGGTTTTATAGGGATGGGGCACGGACGTGCACTTATCAATATAGATGATTCCGAAAAACAGCTCTCAATTTATAAAAAGGTAATTGATCAAAAATTATCGGTACGCCAAACAGAACAACTTGTAAAACAACTTAAAGCACCTAAAAAAACAGAAAAGTTTGTTTTACAAAATCAGCATGAGTATATAAAAGAGAGCAAAGTTGTTTTTGATGTTTTTTTTGGTAATAAAGTACAAATAAATGCCAATAAAGATGGAAAAGGGAGCATACATATTCCGTTTAATTCAAAGGAAGATTTTATAAGAATAAAAAAATTATTAAAAAAGTCTTGAGAACCTTTTTAATAATAGCATCCCTTTTATATTTCTCATATACTGTTCAAGCACAAGAGGATGAGCTGGTAATACTAAAAGATAGTATTTCGGAAACTGACTTGAGAATTGCAGTAATAAAACCGTCTAAAGTGTCTTTTTATAGTGCTATTTTACCAGGATTAGGGCAAGCTTATAACAAGAAGTATTGGAAAATTCCAATTGTTTACGCAGCCTTGGGAACCACTACTTATTTATATATATATAACGACACTAAGTACAAAGAATATCGTTCGATCTTTAAAAAAAAGAAATTGGATGAAAATTCAACTGATTTGACCTTCGATATTTTACAAAGAGCACAAGAGTATCACAAGAAACAAAGAGATGGTTATATGTTACTAACCGTAGGAATGTATCTATTACAAATTGTGGAAGCGAGTGTTGACGCACATTTACAATACCACAGTACGGATAGCAAGTTAAGTGTTTCACCTCAAATTATTCGTGAACCTATAAGTGGTAATACCAAATTGGCTGCTAGTTTGACCTTTAAATTTTAATATATGAATATTGCATTGCTAGGATATGGTAAAATGGGAAAAGCTATCGAAAAAGTGGCTTTGGATATGGGGCACGATGTCGTTGTAAAGATAGACACATTTCAGAGTGAAATTGATTTTAAAAACGCAGATGTCGCCATTGATTTTAGCATGCCGGAAGCTGCTTTTGATATTATAAGTAAGGCTTTAAAGAATAATATACCGATCATAAGTGGAACCACCGGATGGTTAGATCAATATGATGATGTCGTAGCCTTATGCGAGGAATACAACGGAAGTTTTTTATATGCCTCAAATTTTAGTTTAGGTGTAAATCTGTTTTTTGAGCTAAATTTACGTCTAGCAAAGTTGATGCAAAATTTTGGTTATGTTCCTTCAATAATTGAAACTCACCACACTGAAAAATTAGATGCTCCAAGCGGAACAGCAATCAGTTTAGCTGAGCAAATTTTACCGTATTCAAATCTTAATAAATGGAGTCTTGCTGCAAATAACAAGACTGATTTATCGATAACTGCAATTCGAAAAGAGCGTGTTCCGGGCATCCATCAAGTAAGCTATAAATCTGAAATTGATGAAATTGAAATAAAACACACCGCTAAAAGTCGTTTAGGTTTTGTGCAAGGAGCTATTTTAGCTGCTGAATATATTGTAGATAAAAAAGGTGTTTTTAGTATGAAAGATGTGTTGGAGTTGGGGAGCTAAAAGTTTAAAGTTGAAAGGTAAAAGGTAAAAGGTAAAAGGTAAAAGGTAAAAGGTGAAAGGTAAAAGGTAAAAGGTGAAAGGTGAAAGGTGAAAGGTAAAAGGTGAAAGGTGAAAGGTGAAAGGTGAAAGGTAAAAGGTAAAAGGTGAAAGGTGAAAGGTGAAAGGTGAAAGGTGAAAGGTGAAAGGTGAAAGGTTAAAAGTTTAAAGTTTTGAGATTGATTTGTAACGAAAGCAAGCTTTAGCGAACAAATAAAATAAGTATATAAATAAAGCGAACGGCGTAAAGCTAAGCGCGTAAAGCATAAATAATGACAAACTGGATTTTATTTTTTGTAATAATACAAGTCATCCATTTTTTAGGGACTTGGAAACTCTATAAAAAAGCAGGTAGAAAAGCTTGGGAAGCAGCAGTTCCTATTTATAATGCCTACGTATTAACCAAGATTATAAACAGACCTTGGTGGTGGGTAATTTTACTGTTTGTTCCGATTATTAATTTGATGATGTTCCCCTCTTTTTGGGTGGAAACAGTCCGTAGCTTTGGAAAAGAAAAAACGGCACAAGTACTTTTAGCGGTCTTTACATTGGGCTTTTATATCTATTATTTAAATTATATTGAAGATGTAAAATACCAACCTGAACGTCAATTAAAACCATATACAAAAGCAGGAGAGTGGGTTACATCTATTGTTTTCGCAGTAATTGCGGCTACTTTGGTGCATACATATTTTATGCGACCCTATACTATTCCAACTTCTTCATTAGAAAAATCTCTTTTAGTTGGAGATTATTTGTTTGTAAGCAAGTTCCATTACGGAGCAAGAACACCTAAAACGGCTTTGTCATTGCCGATGGTTCATGATACAATGCCCATTTTCTTTACCGAAAAAAGAGTGCGTTCGTATGTTAAAGATGTACAACTACCCAACTTTAGATTCCCGGGTTTACAAAAGATAAAACGCAACGATATTGTCGTTTTTAATTGGCCGGCAGATACCGTTCGGTTTTTTAGAGATCCTTCAGGAATTCACGCTGATAAACCATTAGATAAGAAGTCTAATTATGTAAAAAGATGTGTAGGTATTCCGGGTGATTCATTAGAAATAAGAGCGGGTTATGTTTTTATCAATGGAAAACAATCTATTTTACCGGATAGAGCAAGAACACAGTTTTTTTACACAGTTGATACAGGCACTAAAAGAATCAACCTACAACGATTTTTCGAAAAGTATAAAATTACTGAAGGCGGTCAATTACCCGATGGAAAATTAGCCTTAAATATGACAAAAGAAGCCGCCGATTTTTTAAAGAATCATAAAAGTATTAAAAGTGTAACTAGAAACATTGATACTACTTTTACATTTGATAAACGTATTTTCCCACACAACTCACAGTATGCATGGAATAAGGATAATTTTGGACCAGTTTACATTCCGAAAAAAGGAGATCAAGTTGTTTTAAACTCTAAAAGTATTCCATTCTACCAGCGTATTATAAAAGAGTACGAAGGAAATGATTTAACCATAGATGGCAATATGATTTACATCAATGGTGAAATTGCCGAATCCTATACTTTTAAACAAGATTATTATTGGATGATGGGTGATAACAGGCATAATTCCGAAGATGCCCGTTATTGGGGTTATGTTCCTTTTGACCACGTTGTTGGAAAACCTGTTTTCATTTGGTTTAGTATTGAAAATAAAGATCCGAGAAATCCAAAATCATGGTTTCAAAGAATACGAAAAGAACGTATGTTTACAACGGTTCATTTTGGAGGAGAACCGAGATCGTACCTGCCACATTTCCTAGTGTTTGTAGCCTTATTGTGGGGATGGTCTTATTTTAGGAGGAGGCGAAAATAAATATATAAATTGGAACTGTGTATTCCTGAATTTATTTTAGGAACTTTCGGAAAGTTCGCAAATCATGTTCAATGAACACACGAAGCAAAGACACAACATGTTCTATGAATACTCCAGCAGATTCCGAAACTCCCGATAGCTATCGGGACGGAATGACTCATTTCAAATCAACGAAACCGACAACTGCACTTCGACTCCGTTTAGTGCCCGATAACAGATAACCGACAACCGAAAACAAATGCTCTTTCAACCCACTTACTTTTCACCTATTTACCAGTTTCAAAAATTGGTAAACGCTGATAAAGTGGTGTTTGAGGTCCAAGACAATTTTCAAAAACAAACCTATAGAACTCGTTTTAAGATCTATACACCAAACGGAATACAAACCTTACACATCCCTATAAAACACAAAAAAGGAGTAAGACAAAAGACTAGAGATGTTGAGATTGAATATAGTTTTAGGTGGCAACGAAAACATTTTAAATCCCTTCAAAATTCCTATCGTTCTTCACCTTATTTTGAGTTTTATGAAGATGATATAGCACCACTTTACGAGAAAAAACACAAATATTTACTCGATTTCCTGCTCTTAACACAAGAATTGAGTTTTGAGATGTTACAAATAGACATTCCTTATTCAAAAACAATAGCCTACGAACCTAGCTATCCTTCCGAGCTAGACTTTAGATATTTTGACAATGCAAAAATCAAAAAAGAATTTAAAGTAAAAAAATACACACAAGTTTTTGAGCAAAAACACGGATTTATCCCAAATCTTAGCATCTTGGATTTGCTGTTTAATGAAGGTCCCAATGCAATTAGTATTTTGAGTATTTGATTGCGAAAATCGCAGTATATTGCTTCTTTTCTCGGTATTTCACTTATTCAACTGAGTAGGATCCGAAAAAAGTATTCTCATCTTAAGAGCAATTTCTACTTTATAAAATTCCTTTAATAAAACCAAGGCCATAACCAAAAAATTGTACTAATGATGTCAGTATACTCAGCAAACCTATTTTCAAAC
>JAUVOS010000121.1 GCA_030599055.1 Lutibacter sp. | reverse complement strand
TTACGGTTTACCAACCGTAACTTTCCATAGCCTAAACCGTTACTAAAGTCACTTCTCAATACGGGCTTTGTGTCCAAAAAAATACAATAATTCTTTTATCATTACTCCTCAACTTTTATAGCTGACTTAGTACAACTCAAACTAGTATAAATCACATCTATTCAGCCTAAAGCTTATTAAATTAAGGTTTTTTTTAAAAAGTCATTATTAACCCGATTGATATTAACCGAAATTAGAACTCTTATAATTAAGTGTAAATAAGCGTCTTTTGTCTTTTCGTCTAACTACTGTCTAGTTATTAAGTATTGCAAATAGAATATTCAAATTAAAAAAAACACGTTCTAGGTTTCTGTGTTAGTCTGCGAGTTCTGTGTGAAGGATATGAGTAAATAGTTACTGAAAAGCTACAAAGCCATTTTTATCTTAAAATTAAATACACGCCCTGTCATCGTATTCTTTACAGCATACATTCGTTTTGAGTAAACATCTCTTACCCAGGTGTTGGTAATTGCATTACGTATGTCAAACATGTTAAATATTTCACCACCGACACTAAATTCTTTAAAAGGAGCTAACCACCTTTTAGATGATTTCTTTTGAGCATCTTTTAACACATAGAAAATACCAATATCGGCACGTTTATAGTCTCCCAACCGTGTTTGGAATTCATAAGGGTCAGCATAAGTTGGAGAACCACCGGGTACTCCTGTGTTATACACAAGATTCATATACATCTTTAATTGAGGCATGCTAGGCACATAATCTTGGAATAGTAATGAGAATTTTAATCTTTGATCCGAAGGTCGTGAGATATAACCCTTATCATCAATATTCTCTTTTGTAGTTAAATAACTAAAATTAAACCAACTTTCTGTTCCCGGTACAAACTCACCATTTAGCCGGATATCAATACCCGTAGCATAAGCCACCGCATTGTTGTTTGCTGCATACCGTAAGCGTACATTATCTATAGTATAAGGGTTTACATTGGTTAAATGTTTATAGTAGGCCTCGGTTACCAATTTAAAAGGACGTTTCCACATTGTAAAACTATAGTCATTACCAACGACAAGATGTAAAGATTTTTGAGCTTCTACTTCACTTTGAACAATTCCATCGGCATTGCGTAACTCTTTGTAAAAAGGAGGTTGCTCATAACTACCACCTGATAGTCTAAAAAGCATTTCTTTTTCCCAATCAGGTTTTAAAGCTATTTGAAATCTAGGGCTAAATATCATTTGGCGTTTGTTTTCAATTTCCCATTGTTGCCCACGAATACCAATACTCGTCCACAGTTGATGCTCTCCAATATAGGTTTTCCGATTCCATTGGGCAAACCCCATTATGCGTTGCATATCTGTCGTGTTCACCCCACGTATGTCTTGAAAGGGTACAATTGGTCCTTCATAAGCTTCGTAAGGCTGATTATTTGCAAGATGGCCCGGTGGTCGTATAGAAAAACCGGCAGAATCAATTAGTTGCCATTCGATGAGTCGATCTTTTATATTTTCTATTTGGTACTTTATCCCGAAATCTATGGTATTACTTTTAAAATGATAGTTAGCTTTTGCTTCAATATTTCCAATGAGTGCATCTAACGCATTTCGAGCGTGATCAATTTGAGAGCCGATTCCCTCGGTAAATTCACTTTCTCCATAATTTTCTGAACCTGCATCATTATCAGGTGAGCCTAATTCATAGGAAGCAGCTATATCAAAGAACTCTTCTTCTTGTGTATTAAAAATAGATGAAATTAATTTAAACTTCCACTCATCATTAAGCTTGTAATTAGCGCTTACTGCTCCAAAAGAGGTGATATATTGATCGTTTTCCAGCCCATTGTAATAAATTACTAATTCCTTAGGGTCTTGAAGGGTTCCAAATTTCGTTCTTCGTGCGGTCGGTTGATAACGGTAGTCGTTTAATGAAAAAGTCCCTAAAAAATCTACAGATAATTTTTTGTTTAGTTGATGTGTAATATACGATTGCACATCCATAAAACGAGGATCAAAATTTGTCTCAGTATCTTTGCTATTCACTAGCAAACTATTATCTCTATAACGCAAACCAAGAATGGCAGTGGTTTTTTTGTTATTAGTAATGCCTTCTACAGTGGTGGTTGCTCCTAACAAACTCAACTCAGATTTTAATCCAAATTCGGTTGGTTTTCTATAGGTTATATCTAAAACAGACGATAATTTATCACCGTATTTTGCCTGAAATCCACCCGAAGAAAATTTCACATTCTGAGTCATGTCAACGTTTACAAAACTCAAACCCTCTTGTTGTCCGGAACGAACTAAGAAAGGTCTGTAAACTTCAATGCCGTTTACATAAACTAAATTTTCATCGAAATTACCACCTCTAACTTTATATTGTGTACTCAATTCGTTATCTGAACTTACGCCTAAACCAATTTTTGTGATGGCACTTTCTATACCGGCATTAGCACTGGGTAAAATCTTGGCAGTTTCCATTTTTACTCCTGTGATTCCCTCGGCTTCTTGCTTATGTGAAATGATGTTTATCTCTTCAATAGATTCAATTTTCTCTAAAAGGACAACATTCAAATTCTTTGTACTTCCTTTTTCAAGCCGTACTTTTTCAAAAGAACTAGAATAACCAATATGCTTGTAGCTTAAAGAAATTTCTTTGTTACTAGGGATTTCGATTACGTAAAAACCCTTTGTATCTGTAGTTGTTCCTATATCTTTATAAACAATTGAGACATTAGAAATTGCATTTCCATTTTGGTCATTTACGAAACCTTTTACGGTTGCTTTTTGCGCCCAAGAAGCTAAATAAAGTAATGAAAATAAAAAGCTTATTAATAATTTATGTTTCAAAATCTATAGATTTTTTACGTGTATTGGTTCGTTATTAAATTCTCAATTTATTTCTTGATTCAAGAATAATCAAATAAATGATATTTTACTTTCTATAAAACGTAGCTGAATAGGTTTTAGTATTGTTGGCATTATCCGTTAGTACGATTTTTAAATTATGTTTTGTCCCCGATAAGGTTCTATCACTAAAATCATATACTAAAACTCCTTTTTTTAGGTCCCATTCCAATAAAATCCATTTACCATCAATTTCTCCGCGATAGGATTTGATGCCTGATAAATCATCTTTAATTTGGACTTTTAAATATTTGTATTTACTCAACCACTGACCATCCTTAAAATTATTTGGAATAATAGTAGGAGCTTTATAATCAGATAGTAAAGAGAATTTTCCCAAGCGCTTTGTTTTTGTATAAAACGTATTTTCTTTTTTTACAGTACTAGAATAGCGTGGGTAGTTTTTATAGTTATAACTTGCTATAAATAGATGTTTTCGCTCTTCAGCATTATATTTATCAACGTTAAAAGTAAGTGTATAACTATTTTGAAGCGGTACAGTTTCTTTGTGAATATGTGCTGAACCGTCAACATTTACCTTAAAATCTAAATAAAAATCCTTGTAAAATGTATTTTTTGGAAAAGCGACCGTAACACCATCTTTGGAAAATTTGTTAAATGCTGTCGCTAAAATAGGGTAATCTGTAACTTTTTCAACAAAAGGTAGTTTTATCGGACTAATCTTTCCAATAATAGGAATTATTAGTTTTGTTTGATTACCATCTAAATCTTTTGCAATTATTTCAACAGTGTATTCCATGCCATCAACTACTTCTATATAGCCTAATTCAGGAAATTGTTTGTCGTAAATACTCAATTTATTATTAGGTTCAACGAAGCATTTTTGCAAACGTTGATTGTGCTTTTTGTAATGAGCGTAATCAATAAATAGGTTGATGTATTTTGATTCAGCAAAAGAAAACTTTTCAACTTTATGTTCATAAATCTTTCTGCCATTAAGTGCGAGTTCTAAACTGTAGATACCATTTTTGTTTAATGCGCCGTCTTGCCGGTCAAATGCATTGATTGCGAATCCTATTGTACCACTTGCGATAACCTTATTAGCGATTAAGTCACCGTTTTTTTGAGGTTTAAAAATAATTTTAACAGGCTTAGCTGATTGGTGTACTTGCGCTTCATAAGATAGTGGATAGGCATAGAGTTGATTGATTGCCGGTTTTTTATGGTCAGCGACACGTAACCCAAATAGCATGGGATTGATAGGAATAGCTCCATCTGTTTTTCGTATTTCATAATGCAAATGAGCGCCAACAAAACCTCCGGTACTGCCAGAAAAAGCAATTATTTCTCCTTTAGAAACAGGTAATTCACTAGATTTTGGGAACAATTGGATGCTATAACTTTCTTTTTCGTATTGTTTTTTCTTAAGATAAGTTTCAATTTTTGTATTGAATTTTTTTAAATGTCCATATACCGTAGTATAGCCATTTGGATGTGTGATGTAAACAGCTTTTCCATAACCCCAATTACTAATTTTGATACGTGAAACATAGCCTTCAGCTGTGGCAAATATTTTTAAACCTTCACGTTGTTGGGTTTTGATATCTATCCCAGAATGAAAATGATTGCTACGTAATTCGCCAAAGGTTCCGGAAAGAATTATCGGAATATCTAAAGGTTTTTGAAAATAATCTTGAGGATATCGGTTGTTTTGACTTCTTAAACCAAGAAAACTAAGCAAAACGAAAAAGCTTACTATATATTTAGATATCATAGTGTGTTTTTTTAAATTTATTTATTATTCAAAGCAATTAGTAGGCCACGAAATTACTGGTTAAATTAGAATAATACAAAATAACTAATAAAAATCTTGCTTTTATGGAAAACCCTCCCTAAATTTGTCAAAATAGTATAGACATTTTATTTGATGCAAAAAATAACACAAGTTGTTGAATTATTAGAAGGTAAGTTAGGTTTAGTTTTGGAAAGATATTCTTTTCTTAAAGAAGAAAACCAAATACTTCGTGGTAATTTAACGGCATTACGGCAAAAATTAAATGTCAAGGAGCAGGTTTTACAAGAACACGAATCAGATTTTGATTCTCTAAAACTCGCCAGAACTATTCAAGGTAGTGATAATATAGAAAAAACCACTAAAAAGATAAATATACTTATCAAAGAAATTGATATGTGTATTGCTCAGTTGAGTGATTAGTTTTTTGTTTATGGGAGATAAGATTAAAATACGAGTAACGATAGCTAATAGGGTATATCCGCTAAATATCAGTTCGCAAAATGAAGAGGAAGGCATGCGTAAAGCAGCGAATAAAATAAATGATTTGGTAAAGCGATTTGAGCAAGATTATGCTGTTAGCGATAAGCAAGATGTATTGGCAATGTGTGCCCTACAATTTGCTTCAACTCTTGAAATAAACGAATTAAACACCGATGATGCCGTAGTTAATGCTACAAATAAATTGGAAGATTTACATCAATTACTAGTGGAAAAATTAGATTAAGTTCTTTACATAAAATTACAATTACTACCTGTATTAATTTTGGTTGTTAAACTCAACACGATTTTATTCAAAAGGGTAAGTCATATGTGTTAAAGCGAGCCGTCATCGAACGGATACTTGATCATGTTGTTAGCCCTAAACTTGTTTGAATGGAGTTTTTAAACCCTTTTAATACAGGTTTTTTATTTCAAATTTGACACTTATTTATTTTTAGAATTCTAGGTATTTAAATGATTTCTAAATATTTAAAGTGTTTTAAAACCAACATAATGAACACAATGTATATAATAATTGGAATAGTAGCCCTAGCTATAGGTTTTGCCATTGCAAAAATAATTGAAAGACAGCGTGCCTCCGGAACCATCAGAAACTCGCAAAGAACAGCTACCGGAATAATCAAAGAAGCAAAGGCTGAAGCAGAGACTTTAAAAAAAGATAAAATTTTACAAGCAAAAGAAAAATTTATCGAGTTAAAGTCAGAACATGAAAAAGTGATCTTGTCACGTGAAAAACAAATAACAAATGTTGAAAAGCGAATTCGAGATAAAGAATCTCAAGTCTCACAAGAATTAAATAAGAATAAAAAAGAAAATCAAGAATTAGAGGTTAAAACTAAAGAATATGATTATCGATTAGACTTTCTTGAAAAGAAAAAGCGTGAAGCCGATAAAATGCATAAAAAGCATGTAGAGCAGTTAGAGGTTTTATCAGGTTTATCTGCTGAAGACGCAAAGAAAGAACTGGTCACTTCTATTAAAGAAGAAGCAAAGACTGATGCCATGGCTTTTATTCAAGAACAAATGGAAGAAGCCAAACTAACAGCCGAGCAAGAAGCGACTAAAATTGTATTGAATACGATTCAAAGGATAGGAGTAGAGCAAACAGTTGAAAATTGTGTTTCGGTTTTTAATTTAGATTCTGATAATGTAAAAGGTCGAATTATAGGGCGTGAAGGACGCAACATACGTGCTTTAGAATCTGCAACAGGAGTAGAAATTATTGTAGATGATACACCCGAAGCAATTATTTTGTCTTGTTTTGATCCTGTAAGAAGAGAAGTTGCGCGTTTGTCAATGCATAAATTAGTTACAGATGGACGTATTCATCCGGCACGTATCGAAGAAATAGTTGGAAAAACAGAAAAACAAATTAATAAAGAAATTGCTGAAGTAGGTAAAAGAACCGTAATTGATTTGGGAATTCACGGTTTGCATCCGGAGTTGATTAAGGTAGTTGGTAGAATGAAATTCCGGTCATCTTATGGACAAAACTTATTGCAACACTCACGTGAGGTAGCGAATCTTTGTGGAATTATGGCTGCAGAATTAGGTCTAAATCCAAAAGTTGCAAAAAGAGCCGGTTTATTGCATGATATTGGTAAGGTTCCGGAAGAAGAAAGTGAGCTTCCACATGCTTTACTTGGAATGAAATGGGCGGAAAAATATGGGGAAAAACAAGATGTTTGTAATGCTATTGGAGCACATCACGATGAAATTGAAATGAAATCATTATACGCACCTATTGTACAAGTTTGTGATGCTATTTCCGGCGCGCGACCTGGTGCAAGACGTCAAGTACTTGATTCCTATATACAACGTTTAAAAGACCTAGAAGAAACAGCATTTGCCTTTACAGGAGTACAAAAAGCATATGCTATTCAAGCCGGTAGAGAATTACGTGTCATTGTAGAAAGTGACAAAGTAAGTGATGATAAAGCTGCTGAATTGTCTTTTAATATCTCTCAAAAGATTCAAAATGATATGACCTATCCCGGTCAAGTAAGAGTAACTGTTATTAGAGAAACTCGGGCTATTAATATTGCGAAGTAGAGAAGCTCCCTCTAACTCCCCCAAAGGGGGGAGAACATCCACTCTTGTAAAAGAAAAGAGGATTCAAACAAAAGTTGTATTTAATATGTATGTACTTATTAGCTCCCTTCCCCTTGGGAAAGGTTGGGGATGGGCATGGGCTAGAGGGGGCTTTTCTTCGCCCTCGGATGATATTGCTCCATAACTTTACCCAAATACTTACGATCTACATGCATATATATTTCAGTTGTAGTAATGCTTTCATGTCCTAGCATTTGCTGAATTGCACGTAAATCTGCACCGTTTTCCAATAAATGCGTTGCAAAGGAATGTCTAAAGGTATGTGGAC
>JAUVOS010000201.1 GCA_030599055.1 Lutibacter sp. | reverse complement strand
ATGAAAAAAACGACTGAATCATTGCCAATAGTCGGGTTAACTATTTTAGCTTTGATATATATGGTTATTGCCTTTACATTCCGATCTTATAGTCAGCCTGTATTGTTGTTGTTTATGATTCCTTTTAGTTTGATTGGCGTAATTTGGGGACATTATTTTCATGGTTTTAAAATCAATATTTTATCTTGGTTAGGGATTATTGCACTGGTCGGAATTATGGTCAACGATGGTTTGGTTTTAGTCACAAAATTTAATGGCTATCTCAAAGAAGGAATGAAATATGACGACGCCTTAGCTCAAGCTGGAATATCACGATTTAGAGCTATTTTCTTAACATCTATTACCACTATTGCAGGTCTTATGCCATTGCTATTAGAAACCAGTCGTCAAGCACAATTTTTAAAACCAATGGCTATTTCTATATCCTATGGAATTCTTATAGCTACATTTTTAACCTTGCTAATGTTGCCTTTATTGTTGTCATTTTGGAATTCGGTTCTCGTGTTTCTTAAATGGTTGCGAACAGGTGAAGAAGTAACGAGAGAAGAAGTAGAGCGTGCTATTATTGAAATGAAAGTGGAAGAAAAAAAGACAGTGGACTAAAAGACTTTAGATGAAAGACTGTTTTGTCAATAAAAGAAATAATATCAATAAATGAATATTCAGTCTTATGTCTTGCATCTATAAGCAAAGCGGTCTTAAGTCTAAAAATATATATATAATGAAAAAACTAACATACATACTAGTATTCTTTTCAATGAATGTCTATTCGCAAAACATGCTCACTAAGGAACAAGCTTTAAAGAGTTTATTAGAAAACAACTATGCGGTTAAATTATCACATAATGATATTCGACTAGCTGAAAACAACGCAAGTATTTACAATTCAAAGTATCTACCAACAGTTGCTTTAGGAGCAGGAGCTCAGTATTCGAATATGAATCAAGAAATTGAAGCCCAAAATGGAGTTGTTTCTACGTTTGATGGTTCAGAAACTCAAACCTATAATGCTTCTGTGGGAATAAATTATACGGTATTCAATGGGTTTAATCGTAAATATGCATTTGAACAGCTGCAAGAACAATTAGCAATGAGTACTATTGATGCTGAAGCTACTTTAGAGCAAGCAATTTTAGATGTATTTAGCAACTATTATCAAACGGCACAAGTTGCTGAAAATGTAAATATTTTATACGAAGCTTTACAAATATCTAAGCAACGTCTAAAACGCACAAAATACCAATACGATTACGGACAAAGCACAAAACTTGCTGTACTCAATGCCGAAGTAGATGTGAATAATGACAGCATCAATTACATTAATACCAAACAGCTTTTAGACAATAGCAAACGTAATTTATTAGTACTCATTGGTGATACACAAACCCAAGATTTTGACATTGAAACTGGTGTGCAATTTGTAGCGCTTCCAACTCTAGAAGTGTTATTTAAAGATTTACCACAAAACATATCTATGCAACAACTAGAAAAAGCCTTAGAAATAGGTGAATATGGTATTAAAATGAGTAAATCAAGTTACTTGCCAACTTTAGGAGTAAACACATCTTATGGATGGAATTTAGGTGACTATCCCGTTACATCACAAGCAGCACAAGTCATGAATTATGGACTCAATGCTGGTTTGTCACTTAACTGGAATATATTTGATGGTGGAGCAACCAAAACTAGAGTACAGAATGCACAAATCAATCAAGAAAATCAGCTAGTACGTAAAGAGCAGTTAGAACATCAATTGCGTAATTTTATCACAAATACCTATTACAATTATCAGAACAAACGTTTGGTGTTACAAACGCAAGAGCAAAACTTACAAACGGCACAACGTAATTTTGACCGTACTACCGAAATGTTTAAACTTGGAAGTGTCAGTTCAGTGGAATATCGACAAGCGCAACTCAATTTACTCAACGCTCAAACCGCAATTCTAACCGCAAAATACGATGCTAAAACCGTTGAATTACAGTTATTGCAACTTACGGGTAGATTGATGGATGGTATTTAGAGATTATTGTTTATTTTTATCTACCATTTAAATAAGCTGTGTTATATCAGCACTACTTATTTATGTATCTCCTCCTAAAATACTAGCTTAACTAATGAAACAAATAATCCTATTTATTTTATTATCATTAAGGATTCCTCTTTTTGCTCAACAATCAAAACCAAATACACTAACAGCAAGCTATATTGATACACCTATCAAACTTGATGGAAAACTTAACGAATCTTGTTGGTTAAACGCATCTGCTATTGAAAATTTTACCCAAAGAGAACAAAACGAAGGAGTTCCCGCAACAGAAAAAACACGAATTGTTGTAGTCTATAACACAACTAATATTTATTTTGGTATTTGGTGTTTTGATAGTGAAGCTGATAAAATTTCTGCTCAACAAATGGCGCGCGATTTTAGTTGGAGAAGTGATGATAATGTAGAGATAATGATAAGTCCATTTAACGACAATCGAAATGGATATCTGTTTGTTACAAATCCCAATGGAGCTATGGCTGATGTTTTGGTGGGTGATGAAGGCAAAGATTGGAACAAAGATTGGAATACCGTTTGGGATGTCGCTGTAAATGTAAATGAACAAGGTTGGTTTGCGGAAATTGTCATTCCGTTTAGTTCTTTAAAGTTCAAAAAAGACAGCACTCAAATTTGGGGTGTTAACTTTGAAAGAAATATTCGACGAAAAAAAGAACAAGTTTTATGGCAAGGATGGTCAAGATTATATGATGTGGAAAAAATATCTCAAGGTGGTAAACTTATCGGCATTGAAAACATCAAACAAGGAACAAAAATCGAATTAATGCCTTATGTGCTTGGGGGTTTTGAGTTATCGGATGGACAAACCGAAACAAAACAAAAAATTGGTGGAGAAATTAACTTTGATATTACGCCAACCTTAAAACTAAATTTTACAACCAACACAGATTTTGCACAAGTTGAATCAGATCGTAAACAAATAAATCTTTCTCGGTTTTCTTTGTACTATCCTGAAAAAAGACAATTCTTTCTTGAAGGAAGAAACTATTATGATATGAATATCGGAAGAGAAGAGTTGTTTTATAGTAGAAGAATCGGTATTGATCAAAGTCAGGAAATACCCATTATTGGTGGTATGCGACTTTTTGGAAAACTCAATAAAACCAATATTGGCGTGATGTCGATTCAAACCTATGCAGAGGATAGTATTCCTACTACGAATTATTCAATAATCAGGGTAAAACAAGACATCTTTAAACAATCTAATATAGGTTTAATTCTCACTCAAAAGTATTCAAAGAATAGTTATAATCGAGTTTATGGAACTGATTTTACGTACTCCACTACCGAACTTTTTGATAATAAAAGTCTAATCGTAGGTGGCGCTATAGGAGCTTCAGAAACTAAAGTTTTTGATGAAAATGAACCAATTAACACAAACAATTTATCCTATAATGTGTTTTTAAGTTACCCTAATGATGTTGTAGAATATGACTTGGGGTTTACCACTGTACAAACTGATTTTAACCCTAAAATGGGCTTTACAGGGCGAAAAAATTACCAAATGCTTAACACCGAATTGCAATTTAATCCCAGATTTAAGAAATTACCTTTTTTTAGAAATCTAATTTTTAAGCCTATTGACATTAATTATTACATAAATGATGAGACCAAGGAAATGGAAACAGTCTTTTATGAATGGCGACCTTTTGGATTTGTCTCAAAAAGTGGTGAGTTTTTTGAGTTTAACATCCAACATCTTTATGATAAACCCGATGTGGATTTTGAAATAATTGATGATATTTATATTACTGCTGGTAGTTATTGGGATAATCGATATGAGGTTCAGTTTAGTACTTTTAGAGGTAGAAAAATGGCTGTAAGTGGTGCTATTAGTACAGGTGAATTTTATACAGGAGATCGACAAGAATATGAATTTTATACGTATTTCAATTTAAATAAACATCTAAATATAAGTCTTGATTGGCAGAGAAATAATATTCAATTGCCACAAGAATCATTTACCACAGATGAAATAGGAGGACGAATTGATTATGCTATTAACCCTAAATTACAAACAAGTATGTTCGCCCAATGGAATAATGAAAATGAAAATATCTTGCTTAATTACAGAATTAACTGGATTCCAAAAGCGGGAAGTTATTTTTATTTTGTAGTCAATCAAGAATTATCTACAGATAACAAAATCAAACTAGAGCGAACGACTATTTTAGGAAAACTAATATGGCGATTTGCCTTGTAAATTTGAATCATGTAAAATGAGAGTCTCAAAAATTAAAACCAAATTTCTGAAAAACTTGAAATGAGATGCCAAAAAAATAAAAGGTATTAAACCTCAGGGTAGAACCCTGAACCCAATAAAAGGAATCGACCTAGAAGGTCGAGGTATTAACCAATAACCCGCTAAAAAAGCGGGATTAGTTCGGCTAACT
>JAUVOS010000074.1 GCA_030599055.1 Lutibacter sp. | reverse complement strand
TAGATTATCACATGGTCACAAAACCTTTAAAAGAAAATATAAAAAGAGTAGCTATTTTGTCGCAAGCCGTACATTCAGATCATTGCCCGGTTTTGGTTGAAATAGGTGTGTAAAAGTCCCTCCTAGCCTACCAGTAGAATGTAATTACAGCTTAGCGTCTTAACAGTAAAAAACTTAAACAGATGAAAAAAACACTAATTCTTATCATAATACTAAACCTCGGGTTTTCGTCTTGTGTATCAAAAAAGGTTTATGACGATTTATCTTTTAAATACCAACGATTACTAAATTCAAATTCAGAACTCATTGAAGACAATGAACGTTTGGTAGCACAGCGCAATCAATTAGAAGTTGAAGTCAAAGAACTAACACAAGATATTCAACAGCTTATCGATCGTAAAGAAGTGGTTGAAAATGAGTACAACTCCGCTAAAAGACGATTAGATCAACTAATTGCTTCATACGATGCTTTAGAAAGCGAAAGCGCTTTGGAACTCACAAAAAAAGCAAATACAATCCGCGATTTATTAGCACAATTGGAGGAAAAAGAAAAGAATTTATCATTAAAAACACAACATTTACAGCAATTACAAGCCGAATTAGCTGCCCGAAGTGAAACGATTGATGAACTAGAAAGTTTAATCGCAGCAAAAGAAGCAAAAATGAATGCTTTACGAAATGCGGTTTCTGATGCACTTCGAGCATTTGAAGGTAAAGGCTTAACAGTTACTCAAAAAAATGGCAAAGTTTATGTTTCTATGGAAAATAAACTTTTATTTGCCTCAGGAAGTTGGGCGGTGGGCTCGGAAGGACAAAATGCTATTGTTAAATTGGGACAAGTCCTAGTGAATAATAAAGATATTGAAGTGTTAATTGAAGGACATACTGACAACGTTCCTTATAACGGAACTACCATACAAGACAATTGGGATTTATCAGTAAAACGCGCCACTGCAATAGTAAGAATACTGCAAAATATTGGAGTAAATCCACAACAAGTAACAGCCGCCGGTCGAAGTAAATACATTCCCATGAGTGATAATACTACCACAAGCGGTCGTGCTAAAAACAGGCGAATAGAAATTATTTTAGCGCCTAATTTAGATCGTATTAATAAACTTTTAGGGGAATAATTCCTGATTATTAATATATTTGCAAACAGATTTATTCGCAGGGAGAGAGTCGTTGAGGTAAGATGGTTTAAATACTATTTATTTTTTATTATTAACCCGACAGACATAAGACTAAAAGACGTAAGACGTAAGACTTTTACTCATAGCCAATTACAACCTAGCCCTATTTTGGTTAATTATCGTCATATTAATAAATAAAGTACTACGAACACAGAGATCAACAATATGCTTAAACAAAAGTTATTCATACTATTTTTAATAGGAACCTTTCAATGTGCTTGGTCCCAAACAGAACAAACATTAAAATTATTAACCGCAGATGATATCGCTAAAGATTCAAGTTTGCATGTTTCAAAAGTTGAACAAACAAATGGGATTCAGTACGTTGAAAAAGAAGTTAATAATACGAGCAATGTAATTGGTGAAAATTTATTAGAACAGCCCAATACCGAGAATGGAATAGTAATTCAGTACTCCCAATCAAACAAAACCTTATTACAAGACAAACCCGAACTCGCAGAGATTGATAAAAGATGGATGGAATTGGTAAAACATTCTGATTTATATGATACCTCATCCTACAACATCAAAGAGATACCATTACACGATCTTATTATTGAAGATTTAAGTACTGATTTACTAAAGGAACGTTTAGCAATTATCGATGCCAAAACACCTTTTCATATTACCTATAATCCGGATTTAGAAAGACTAATCAAAACCTATTTAAAAACACGAAAAAAATCCCTTTCTAACTTAATGGCAAAAGCGAAGTTTTACTTTCCATTATTTGAAGAAAAATTAGATAAATATGATGTTCCACTCGAAGTAAAGTATTTAGCCATTGTCGAGTCAGCATTACGGCCTAAAGCCAGATCTAGAGTTGGTGCCACCGGTTTATGGCAGTTTATGTACCAAACGGGCAAGCAATATGGTCTTGATGTAAGTTCGTATGTAGATGAACGTCAAGACCCGGTATTAGCTACCGAAGCGGCTTGTAGATACCTTGCTGATTTATATACAATTTTCGATGATTGGGATTTAGCTTTAGCGGCATACAATTCAGGACCCGGAAATGTCAGTAAAGCCATTCGACGTTCTGGAGGAAATAAAAATTACTGGAACTTACGAAGTTTTTTACCTAGAGAAACAGCGAGTTACGTTCCTATTTTTTATGCAACCTTTTATCTTTTTGAATATGCCGAAGAACACAATTTAAAAGCATCTGATAATTTTAATTTACATCATTTTGAAGTAGATTCGATACAAGTAAAGGGTTTATTGACTTTTGAACAGATTCAAAAAACAACGGGAATTAATGAAGAATTGTTGGCTTTTCTAAATCCGGCTTACAAATTAGATATTATTCCACATATTACAAGTAAGAATTACAGCTTGGTACTTCCCAAAGAATATATCGGTTTGTTTGTACAAAACGAAGCGTCAATATATGCTTATGCCAAAGCAGAAGAAGCCAAAAGAGAAAAACCATTGCCACAGTATGCGGAAATGAACCAAAGAATTCGGTATCGCGTGAGAAGTGGTGATTATCTAGGAAGAATAGCTGAACGATATGGAGTAAGTGTCAGCAAGATAAAAAGATGGAATAATTTACGAAGCTCAAGATTACGAATCGGACAACGATTGACAATTTATCCAAGACGTTTAGCAGCGAGTACTAAAAAGAAGGTAGCTACAACACAAAAATCAAAACAGAAATCTACTAAGAAGGCATTACCTAAAGGAAAATATGTAACCTATGTAGTTAAAGAAGGGGATTCATTGTGGAGTATTTCTCAAAAATATTCAAATGTTTCCGTTTCACAAATCAAAGAATGGAACAATATTTGGAACAGTAAATTATCAATTGGAACTAAGTTAAAGATCTTTAAGGGATAATTTTATTCTCGTTTTTTATTTTCTTATATGCCTTATGTGGTTTAAATTTAAACATATGAAAAACTTAATTTTATTAATAGCAATCTCAGTAAGTCTTATCTCTTGTAGTCAAAAAGATAGTAAAAAACTATTACCGGGTTCAATTGGACGTTTTAATGAGTTAATGGTAGTCGCAAACGACAATGTTTGGGATGGAAAGGTAGGTGTTGAACTAAAAAAAGTAATTGCCTCCGATGTTATTGGCTTACCCCAACCCGAACCCCAATTTTCAATTACTCAAATTCCGCACCATGGTTTTGATGGTTTTTTAAAACACAATAGGAATGTATTAAGTATCGAAAAAAGTGATAAAGCTTCGTTTGATATTGAATATAATGTATATTCCAAACCACAAATTTACACACATCTAAAAGGACCTGATCAACAATCAATTATTAAATTAATTCAAGAAAACTCAGGCAAGATTATTTCAGTTTTTAAGGAACACGATTTGAATATGGTTCAAAAAAGATTAGGAAAGAAGTCTTTTAAATTAAAATCGATTGATTTTTTTAAGGAGCAAAAATTATCAATTAAAGTTCCAACAGATTATACGAAAGTCGATGATACTACAGATTTTGTTTGGTTTCGAAAACTAATTGAGCACTATGGACATAATGTCAACGGCAGTTTGAATATTATTGCTTACACAATTCCGTTAGAAGTCCCTTTTTCACAGATTAAAGACAGTATAATCTCCATTCGAAATACGATTGGAAAAAAGTATCTGCCCGGTGGCAAAGAAGGCACCTATTTAATAACAGAAGCAGCTTATACACCTCATTTTTTTGACGTAGTTTTAAAGGATAATGAGGCTTATAAAGTTCATGGAAAATGGGAGGTTTATAAAGATTTTATGGCGGGTCCTTTTGTCAGCTATTTTGTACACGACCCAAAAAACAAACGTCTTATTGTTGTTGAAGGATTGGTGTATGCTCCTGCGATAAAAAAAAGAGATTTTATGTTTGAAGTAGAAGCAATTATTCGTTCGCTTCATATAGAATAAATCACTGAATAAAACTTTCTATAAAGCATAGTTGCTTATTAACATTTTCCCAAAATTGTTAACAACAATAATTTTAGTACTTTTGTCTTTATATCCTTAATTGTATCCTAATGGCTTTATCTAAATATATACGCGATTTATTATTTCGATATGAATGCGTGATAATTCCCGAATTTGGTGGGTTTTTAACGAAAACTATTTCTGCACAAATCGATGAAAGGTCGCATACATTTTATCCACCTTCCAAACGTCTTAGTTTTAATTCGCAATTAACTGAAAACGACGGTTTACTAGCTAATTACATCGCCTCTGTAGATAAAGTATCCTATGAAAAGGCGATTAGCTTTATTGCTATTGAAGTAAAGGAATGGAAAGAAAATCTTAAAATTCAAAATATTATACTTGAAGGTGTCGGCACATTTTCTTTGAATGAAGAAAAAAATATTTTATTTGAACCCGATTCTAAAGCTAATTTCTTAACAAATGCTTTTGGACTAACAACCATAATAGCTCCGGCTGTAAATAGAAGAGATTATATGAATGAAGAAGTGGTCTTTGAATCCATTTCAGATCTTGTTAAAAGAGAATCTATTTATTCAGAAAATCAGGAACAAAGACTCAGCCCATTTTTTAAATTCGCTGCGAGTTTGGCCCTATTGCTTGCTATTGGGTATGTTTTTATGAATCATATTTATAAAAGTAATACCTCATTTAAACAATTGATTGCACTAGAAGCTGAAAAAGAAGCCTCCATAAACAAACGTATTCAAGAAGCGACTTTTGAAATAAATAAAGCATTACCTGCGATTACTTTGCAAGTAGAAACTAAAGATGCAGATGAAGTTTCTGTAGAAAACAATGAAGAATTCACGGGTGAGGAAGCAAATAACAAAGCTTTAGCAACAGAAAAAGCTGAAAAGTTGAATACTCCTGAAGAAACTTCGAAAATTCCTAGCCAGACTAACGATAAATCGGTTGGTATCGCTACCACTAAAAAATATCACATTATCGGAGGTGCTTTTAGAGTGCCGAGTAATGCTACTAAAAAAGTAAGACAATTAAAAGCCAAAGGATACGATGCACAAATCGTTGGAATTAATAAATGGCAACTTACTCAAGTAGCTTTTGAAAGTTTTGAGACGAGAGAAGAAGCCTTAAAAGCCTTACGTAAGATTAGAAAAACGGAAGAAAAAGCCGCCTGGATGTTAATTAAATAAGTTTTATTTGAAAACAAAAACCCCATCAGAATCATTAACCATACTTACCGATTTGGTACTACCCGGAGAGACGAATCCATTAAATAGTCTTTTTGGAGGAGAACTCTTAGCAAGAATGGATCGTGCTTGTAGTATTGCAGCGCGAAGACATTCCGGTGAAATAGTTGTTACTGCATCTGTAAATCATGTTGCCTTTAATAAAGCCATACCTGTTGGCAGTATTATATCGGTAGAAGCAAAAGTATCAAGAGCCTTTTATTCGTCAATGGAGATTTTTGTCGATGTATGGCGAGAATGTATCAAAACGGGGAAACGTGAAAAAGTTAACGAAGGTATCTATACTTTTGTCGCAGTTGATGTAGAGGGAAAACCCACAAAAACACCACCTATTACTCCAGAAACTCCTTTAGAAAAAGAACGCTATGATGCCGCTTTACGCAGAAAACAATTAAGCTTGGTTTTATCAAAAAGAATGAAGCCTAAAGATGCAACGGAGTTAAAAAAGTTATTTGAGTAAATACAAAATCGTTTTAAATAATTGCTACTTCCCTAATTAATTTTACATTTGCTTTCTTTAAAAATATCTTTATAAAAAGAAAAACTAAACCACTATGGGTTAGAAGTTCATAGGTTTGGTTTGGCAGACTGAAAGTCTGCTTTGTGAAATTCTCAAAGTAATCAATCCGTGTTAATTTGTGTAATTCGTGTAAAAAAATTTAGAAGCTAAAGCGAAATGTACTAAAGTGTATAGTTTTAATTTCATTTGAAACCAATAAAATTGTTAACGAGTTGTGTCATCTAGAATAATATGCTAATAATCACGCTTCAACGATCAAAATGTATCGGTTGCAACTATTGTGAAGAAATTGCACCTGAGCAATACCGTATGTCTAAAAAAGATGGTAAAGCCGTGTTATTGGGCGCTAGAGATCGCAAAGGTTTTCATACAGTCAAATTAACAGATGCTTCTCTTTTTGAAAGCAATTTAAAAGCGGCAGAAGCCTGCCCTTCTAAAATTATTAAAGTAAAACTACAATAATTTTTTTGGTTTAATTTTATATCCGTATTTTTGGGGATTACACTGGTTCTTGTTTGTAATTTTTTGAAAAAAATCACCATAAACATATTCAGATGTACATGATTAGTTGTTGGAGAGAACTTTCAAACTTTCAACTTTTAACTTTTTAACTCTAAAAAATGAGTTGTACCAATTGCGGACAACATACAGATATAATAATATTACCAAGTGATTGTAAGAATTACGGGAGTTGTGGTACATTAAGTTGTGATAAACTTACTGTTTATGATTGGTTAGGTAATATAAACCTTCCAGGACATCAAACGCCATTTGATATTTATGAAGTCCGTTTTAAAAATGGGCGCAAAGCTTTCTTTAAAAACGAAAAAAACCTATCTATTTGTACGGGAGAAGCCATTGCTGTGGAGAGTTCACCCGGACATGATATTGGAACGGTTTCCCTGTCAGGTGAATTAGTTAAAACACAGTTACAAAAGCATGCGATTTCACATGATAGCGATGCAATAAAAAAAATATATCGAAAAGCAACTCAAAGAGATATTGATATTTGGCAAAAAGCAAAAGATAAAGAGATAAATACGCAACGCGAAGCACGTTTAATACTCGGGAGATTGGGCTTAAAAATGAAATTGTCAGATGTCGAATATCAAGGTGATGGCAAAAAAGCGACCTTTTATTACACCGCTGATTCACGTGTTGATTTCCGACAGCTTATCAGAGATTTGGCGGCTGCATTTAGGGTGCGTATCGAAATGAAACAAGTAGATTTACGTCATGAGGCGTCACGATTAGGAGGAATTGGTTCTTGTGGTAGAGAATTGTGTTGTTCTACTTGGCTTACCGACTTTAGAAGAGTAAATACACAAGCAGCACGGTATCAACAACTCTCTTTAAGTCCACAAAAATTGCAAGGTCAATGCGGACGATTAAAGTGTTGTTTAAATTTCGAATTAGACTCATACCTAGATGCTTTAAAAGGATTTCCTGATACTAAAAAAGTATTGAAAACAAAAAAAGGAAATGCACGATTTATCAAAATGGATATTTTTAAAGGGCAACTTTGGTATTCATATGATGATAGCGAAGACTACAAATGGTATCAATTATCAGTGGAACAAGTACACGAGATAATTAACCTTAATAAAACAGGAGTAGAAGCAGAATCTTTGGCGGATATAGAAGTTGTGGAAATTTCTAAAAAAATTAATTTTGAAGATGCGGTAGGAGAAGATAGTTTAACTCGATTTGATGAACCCAAAAGAAAAAAGAGAAGATCGAGAAGAAAAAATATTAAAACCAATCAGAATAAAAATAGATTTAAGCAAAAAACAAGGAATAGCAATACCTCAAATAAACAACATAAAAGATCGAATAAACCAAATGGTAATTTCAAAAAAAATACTTAAACTAAGTTTTCTGGGGATTGTAATTTTTTTGATTCAAGCTTGTCAATCGGATATAATTTACAGCAAATATGTGCCCATTGAAAATGGGGGATGGAAAAAAGATCAGGTATTAAAATTTGAAATCCCCGTGCAAGATACCCTCAATATCTATAACTTGTTTATTAATTTAAGAAATACAAAAGAGTATAGATACAGCAATCTATTTTTGATAACTCAAATGACTTTTCCCGATAAATCTAAAGTAATTGATACACTTGAATACGAAATGACAGATGCAGAAGGACATTTTTTAGGGAGTGGTTTCTCTGACATCAAAGAAAATAAACTATTCTATAAAAAAAATGCACGTTTTCAAGAACCAGGAATTTATTTGTTTCAAGTAGAACAAGCGATGCGTAAACGTAGCGAAGTTGAAGGAATTCAACTACTTTTGGGAGTTTCAGATGTGGGTATAAGTATCGAAAAAATAGAATAATACTCTAAAAATACAGTTATCAAATTGTATTTTAGTTCGTTTAAAGCAGTAAAATTTTTAAAATGAATAAAAAAACAGAATCTAATTCAAATTTTAAAAAATACATACGTTGGTTTTGGATAGTAGTAGTATCCGGTTTTGCATTTATAATGCTTTTATTTTTACTTGCCGGAGTAGGTGCTTTTGGGAAACTCCCAACCTTTGAGGAACTTGAAAATCCGGAAAATAACTTAGCTAGCGAAGTCATATCTATTGACGGTCAAACTTTAGGAAAATATGCAAAAGAGAATCGAACGCCTGTTCGTTATAAAGATTTACCTAAAAATTTAGTTGAAGCACTCGTCGCTACGGAAGACGAACGTTTTTATAATCACTCCGGAATTGATGCTCGTGGCACATTGAGAGCCGTGCTAAAAATGGGTAAAGGAGGAGGAGCTAGTACCATTACACAGCAATTAGCTAAAATGTTATTTACAAAACGTGCTTCCGGAAATATTTTTAAACGAATAATTCAAAAAATTAAAGAAATAATTATTGCAGTACAATTGGAACGTAATTACTCTAAGAACGAGATTATTGCAATGTATCTTAACAAATATGATTTTTTAAATCAAGCGGTTGGAATACGTTCGGCATCTAGAATTTATTTCGGAAAAGAACCCAAAGAATTAAAAATTGAAGAGTCAGCTATGTTAATAGGAATGCTAAAGAACTCTTCCTTGTACAACCCTTTAAGACGTGAAAAAATGGTAAAACAACGTCGAAATGTGGTGCTAAAACAAATGAGACGTAACAAATTTCTCACGACAAAATGGAAAGATTCTCTACAACAATTAGAATTAGGACTAGACGTACACCGAGAAAGCCACAGTGATGGTTTGGCAACCTATTTTAGAGAATATTTACGTGATTACATGAAAAAATGGATTAAAAACAATCCAAAACCAAACGGTGACACTTATAATTTGATGCGAGATGGGTTAAAGATTTATGTTACCCTTGATTCTAGAATGCAAGAATATGCTGAAGAAGCCGTACAAGAACACATGGCCAATTTGCAACGCGCTTTTTTCAACGAACACAAGCGCAATAAAACAGCTCCGTTTATTGATTTAACTAAGGGAGAAATAGAAAGCACCCTAAACAACGCTATGAAACGTTCTGAACGTTGGCGTAAAATGAAAAAAGCAGGGATTTCTCAAAAGGAAATAATTGCCTCTTTTAAAGAGAAAATACCTATGAAAATATTTTCTTGGAAAGGAGATGTCGATACACTTATGACGCCGATGGATTCAATAAGATATTACAAACACTTTTTTCGTGCAGGTTTTTTGTCAATCGAACCACAAACAGGGCAAATTAAGGCTTGGGTTGGAGGCACCAATTACAAGCATTTTCAATATGATGCCGTAAAACAACAAAAACGACAAGTGGGTTCCACATTTAAGCCTTTTGTATATGCAACAGCTATCAATCAACTAAAAAAATCGCCTTGTGATAAATATCCAAACACTTTATATACAATTCCAAAAGAAAAATACGGAATGGATAAAGATTGGACGCCTCAAAATGCAGGTAGATCTTATGGTGGGGAACGAACTTTAAGACAAGCCTTGGCTAACTCCATAAATGTTATTACAGCGAGATTAATTGATGAAGTCGGGCCTCAAACTGTGGCAAATCTTGCTCAAAGAGCCGGTATTGAAACTGAAATTCAAGCCAACCCATCGATTGCTTTAGGGGCAATTGATTTAAGTTTGTATGAACTACTTAGCGCTTATACAAATTTTGCCAATAAAGGACAACGTGTTGAACCCATCATGTTACTTCGTATTGAAGATAAAAATGGAACCGTTTTACAAGAATTTGTGCCCAAAACCAATGAAGTCTTAAGTGAAGAATCAGCCTATGTTATATTAGATTTAATGAAAGGCGTGACAACAAGCGGCTCAGGAGTCAGACTCAGGAGTGGTTGGACAGCAAATCCCGATAAAGTGGTTACAGGTTTTCCATATCTATTTAAAAATCCAATCGCAGGAAAAACAGGGACTACACAAGGACAATCAGATGGTTGGTTTATAGGAATTGTCCCTAATTTGGTCAGTGGAGCTTGGGTAGGTGGCGAAGATAGAGCGACACATTTCTATGGCATCGGTAAAGGACAAGGAGCTTCTATGGCTTTACCTATTTGGGCTTTATATATGAAAAAATGCTATGCGGATAAGAACTTACACATAAGTGAAGAAGATTTTGCAAGACCGGCTAATATTAGTATTCGTTTAAATTGCGATGAAGTAGAAGAAACTGAAGAAACAACTCCGGAAAAAGAGGAAGAGAATACTATAGAATTTTAATAAAGGGTATTAAACCTCAGGGTAGAACCCTGAACCCAATAAAAGGAATCGACCCATCACGCCTTTGTCGTGACAGGAAGGGTCGAGGTATTAAACCAGTATCCCGCTGAAAAAGCGGGATTAGTTCGACTAACTAAAAAATTGAAAAT
>JAUVOS010000263.1 GCA_030599055.1 Lutibacter sp. | reverse complement strand
GATTTAGCCCTCGCTTATTCTCCCGGAGTTGCGATTCCTTGTTTGGAAATCGAAAAAAATCCTGAGGATATATACAAATATACGGCTAAAGGTAATTTAGTAGCCGTTATCTCAAACGGAACCGCCGTTTTGGGTCTCGGTGATATTGGAGCAGATGCTTCTAAACCTGTTATGGAAGGGAAAGGTTTACTTTTTAAAATCTTTGCAGATATTGATGTTTTTGATATAGAGATACAAGAAAAAGACCCGGAGAAACTAATAACAGCTATCAAAGCTATTGCACCTACTTTTGGGGGTATTAACCTAGAGGATATCAAAGCTCCTGAAGCTTTTGAAATTGAAAGAAGGCTAAAAGAAGAACTGGATATTCCGGTCATGCATGACGACCAACACGGTACCGCTATTATTTCGGCTGCTGCCTGTCTTAATGCAGTAGAAATTGTCGGTAAAAAAATTGATGAAATTCAATTAGTTGTAAATGGTGCAGGAGCTTCTGCAGTTTCGTGTACAAAACTGTACAAAAGAGTTGGCGTTAAGCCTGAGAATATTGTCATGCTGGACAGTAAAGGTGTTATTAGAACTGATCGAGAAAACTTACCACCGTCAAAAAAACAATTTGCTACCGATAGAGATATTCATACTTTGGATGAAGCAATCAAAGGAGCCGACATGTTTTTAGGACTATCAGTTGCCAATGTTTTAAAACCAGAAATGCTAAAAAAAATGGCAAATGATCCCATCGTTTTTGCCCTAGCCAATCCAAACCCAGAAATTGACTACAAACTAGCCATGGCAACGCGTGATGATCTAATAATGGCAACAGGCCGTTCAGATCATCCTAACCAAGTCAATAATGTGTTGGGATTTCCCTATATTTTTAGAGGCGCATTAGATGTCAGATCAACAGCTATTAATGAAGAGATGAAACTAGCTGCTGTCAAAGCTTTATCTGATTTAACCAAAGAAACCGTACCCGAACAAGTCAATATTACCTATCATGAAAAACATTTAGAATTTGGTAGAGAATACATCATTCCAAAACCATTTGATATGCGTTTAATGGAACGAATTCCAGTTGCGGTTGCCAAAGCTGCAGTCGAATCAGGAGTTGCTCGAAAACCCATTAAAGATTGGAAAAAATATGCTGAAGAACTCGCTGAAAGAATAGGTTCAGGAAGCAAGTACATGAAAAAATTAACAGCTCGCGCCAGACGAAATCCTAAAAGAGTCGTCTTTACAGAAGCCAATCATCTCGATGTCTTAAAAGCAGCACAAATAGTACGTGATGAGGGAATAGCACATCCAATACTCTTGGGACATAGAAAAGAGATTTTAGAATTAATGAAAGAGATTAGTTTTGATCTAGATGATAAAGTTTGTATCATAAGCCCAAGAAGCAAAAAAGAGAACAAGCGAAGAAACGAGTATGCAGAATTATATTGGGAAAAAAGACAACGTCATGGTGTCAAGCTTTTAGATGCTCAAACATGGATGAATGAACGGAATTATTTTGCCGCTATGATGGTAAATTCTGGTGACGCAGATACACTACTAACCGGTTATTCTCGTAGTTATTCTAGAGTAGTAGAACCCATGTTACGGCTTATCGGTCGAAAAGAAAATGTCGATAAAATCGCTGCTACAAATTTAATGCTAACAAAAAGAGGTCCTCTATTTTTATCAGATACAGCAATAAATGAAGAACCCAATGCAGAAGAACTCGCAGATATAGCAAATATGACTTCCGAAACAATGCGTATGTTTGGAATCATTCCAAAAATGGCAATGATTTCATATTCTAACTTTGGAGCCGCAAATTCAAAGACGGGAAATAAAATTGCAAAAGCTGTTCGTTATTTACATGAGTATTATCCTGATTTAGTAATAGATGGAGAAGTACAAGCCGATTTTGCCCTTAACAAGAAAAAAATGAAAGAAAAATTTCCATTTTCCAGTATTTCAGGGAAAAAAGTAAATGCACTTATCTTTCCAAATTTGGCTGCCGCAAATATTAGTTATAAATTAATGAAAGAACTCAACGAAATAGAATCTGTGGGGCCTATCGTTATGGGATTAAAAAAACCTGTACATCTTTTGCAAATACATGCAAGTGTTGACGAAATTGTTAACATGGCAATTATTGCAGTTGTCGGGGCACAAGAACATGAAAGAAATAACAAAAAATAACTATAAACCTTAAGCGAATAGCTTTAATCTATTTGTTTACAACGTGTTAAAAGAATTGTAGGCTCTAGTTTAGAATAGCTATGATTTCAAACTTTAATACCTTTGAGGTTTAACCGCAAGACTCAATGCTTTGCGTAGTTTCGACTCCGCTCAACTCATTGCTTTGCGTAAATATTTTTTGCGTGCCTTGCGGTTAAAAAATAATTGATAATCAATCTATTATATTTTATTTTAGCTAAAAATAGTAATGCTATTTTAAACTAGAACCGAATTGTATAAACTAAAACCCGTAATCACACAATTTGATTATGGGTTTTAATTTTCGCCCATATTTCTGTTTAAATATAATATTGTATTTTTGTTTTCAACCTAAATATGAGTTCAAATGACAAAAAAGTCATTGTGGATAGTTATGCTATGCATTGTAAGTT
>JAUVOS010000047.1 GCA_030599055.1 Lutibacter sp. | reverse complement strand
TTATCTACAGCCACTGTAAAAAGTAATCCATCATTTCTACTTTAAGCTCATAATGTAGTTTGATATATATTTTCATATCATCACGAAGTGTGCCTTGTTGTTTTCTTAATCTTCCATCAATATTTTCATCTAAATCTACACTATCAATCAATTTAGTTTTTCTTCTTATACGTTGAATTAGTCGCCCGATAACTTCTTTTTCTCTAATAATTTTATTTTGGAAACCTTCTAAGGGTGCCATGGCATCAATTCCTAAATTTCTAATTGAAATATCACCTAATTTCTCTTCAAATTCATCCATTTCAGCGAGATGAAATTTTAGTTCGCGTTTCCATACATCTAGGTTAAATTTCAAATCACTTAGATATACTAATTTAGTCTGCATAATGCTGTAATTTTTATAGTTTATATCAATTAATCTTTCTAATGTATAAAGGTACATTATTTTTTATATAATGTAACTTGTCAATATCAATTTCTTAATTTGTTGTAGTCTAAATAATAAATCAGTTTAAGTGATAACTGATTTGTTGCCGGTTCTTTAAACATATCATTCAAGTTTTCAGAAAAAGTAATTTGAGAATGTTCATTATTATTGAACAATTCGTTTCTAAATAATGCTACTAGTTGGCTGCCAGGAGCAAATTCCCATGTATAAGAAAAATCAAAATTCCATAAATTTAAATTTTCATCATGATTGTCAAAATAATTCGAGGTAGTTAAATTCCCGTCATTTTGTAATAAATAAAAATTTGGATCATAACTTAAAGGTGCCCAATAATACCTACATGATAAAGATATTGCCATTTTTGTATTTAAAGTAAAGGTTCCATTTATGCTATTGACTAACTCTTTCGCTTTTCTATTTCCAAAATAAATATTTCCATCGGTATCATTTACATAGACTTTCTCGTCAATACGTTTTTCATAGTTTAAAGCATAAATCATTTGAAATTTATTTGAAAATCTAAAACGTGGATTCACACGAAACGAATAGTAATAATGAGGCTGGTCTATTCCAAATTGCGACGCTAAATTGAGTCTAGAATTTAAAGCAAACTTCTTGTTGTAATCTGTCGAAAACCACGTATTAAAAAATTGAACTTGTCTTTTTTTATAAAATCGTCCGTTTACCCGTGGTTCGTAATAATCATTTTCATGTCCAAAATGAACATTAACATTGGTGCCGTATGACAGATGTTTTTTAGTAGTAAACTGCATACTTATTCCCATACCGTTATCGGCATAGGTATAGGGCATGTATAAATAATTTATATAGGCCCAAGCATAATAATTAATTCGGTTTAATTTGCCTTTCGGTTTAAAGATTCTATAACTATAATTGGCTTCATAGTTTACATAATTGTTATAATCTTGATATCCCAAATCATTCTTGTCGTAGGTATTATCACTTATACTAATTTCTGTTCCATATCGATGCGCACCACTCACTTTACCGAGATACACCTTACCTCTATAACCATTTTCTATTTCAGAATTTTCGTATAAATTACTCGTGCTCAAATCCATTTTTAGAGCATACTTATTATTATTGGTACGCAAATCTGCCAATACTGATGTTACATTGGCATCATAAACACTTCCTTTTCTTAAAACATTTGTGTTAATTAAACTAACTGACGACGTTTTATTAAACTGCTGATCCATAACTAAAATAGAATAGTTGGTAAATGGATTCGTCAAAAAAGTTCTTTCTTTTTGAGTATCAATATCAATAATAGTAGCTTTTGTTGTATTGATTAAAGCATTAAATATGCCTAAACCAAATCCTTTTTTACTACGACCTGAAATTTTTAATGCATTTAACATCTTCGTTTTCTCTGGATTATCTCCAATACTTTCGTTTTCTGATAACGTACCCTCTACATCATCAAATAGCATCGGCGTCCCTCCTATCCTACGGCTATAAAACAAATCTCCTTTTTCAAATAATTCAGTTCCTTCTGTAAAAAAGGCTCTCTTTTCTTCATATTGTTGTTCAAAGGGTCCTAAATTTACAACAACATCATCAAATGCAGTTTGTCCAAAATCGGGAATAAGCGTTGCATCAAAAGTGAAAGATTCATTAATTCCATATTTTACATCCAAACCAGCTGTGCCTTGCCAGGTATTCTCACTTTCAAATCTTGTTACTGTTCCTTGTGAGTACGGATAAAAACTCAATCTAATTGGAGGATTGACATTCGATATTCCTTCTAACAATCCTGAATATTCAGATATATTTCCTTTTGTTTTATCTATATAATTCCAAGTATATTTCTCTTTATTTCGCTGAATATTCCTAAGAAAATTAACGCCCCATGCCTCTTTATTTTCTTTAGAAAATCTTAAAGCAGCAAAAGGGATTTTCATTTCTACAACCCATCCATCATCCGCTAAAGAGACAGCGCTCTGCCAAACAGCACTCCAACTAAAATCCTCATCAGCATTTGAAACTTTTGCATCTGCTTGTGAACCACTACTCATAACAATAAAATAAGTATCATTAATACCATCATTATTTGGATTGATAGAAATCCCAAAATAATCTGCTTGGGCAAAGTTATCCCTACTGGAAAATTGCATGGGAATACTTTTTGGATCATCGTCAAATAAGTAAGCTCCTACATAAATTGCGTTATCATCATAGGCAACTTTAATAATTGATTTTTGATTTTTTGGTTCCTTTGTCCCAGAACCGGGTTCAAACATTACAAAATCAGATGCATTATTGGCATTTAACCAAGCTGAATCATTTAGTTCTCCATCTATACGAGGAGCGTTTTCGATATAGTTAATTTTCAAGGATTTTTGTAAATTTTGAGAAATAAGACCAAGAGGTATGACAAAACTAATAAGTAGCAATCTTAATTTAATCATTGGGTAAATGTTTTCTACAAAGTTATATTATTTTATGTAATAAACAAATCTGCCCTATTCTTGGTGGGTGCACGACAAAATGCAGATGGGTGTAGGATAACTATCCTTACTATTGTTCTTTATTGAAAAATCATTTTTATTGTAATATGGAACTCTCTCTACTTCGGAGAGTTCTATCATTGACAAAAACCTCCCTTAATCCCTCCAATACTTCGGCTACGCTATGTACAGGCGAGGGAAATAGATTTGACATAAAAACAAAATTAACAGTTAGAATATGCATTTTGTCGTACACCCTACTCTTGGCTATAAGAAATTTAGAATCTGTTCTTTAATTTATTATAATCTAAATAATATATTAATTTTAAAGACAATTGATTGGACAAAGGTTCTTCAAACATATCGCCCACATTGGTAAAGAAAGGCAAATCAGGGTTGTTACTTTCATCAAAAATTGAATTTCTATACAACACAGATAGCTGACTACCGGGAGCGAATTCCCATGAATAACTCAGATCAAAGTTCCAGATGTTTAAATTCAAATCTTCATTCTCTGCATAAGAATGATTACTTAAAGTTCCATCATATTCTAATAAATAAAAGTTATTATCATAATCAACTGGTGACCAATAATGACGTAATGTTAAACCTAAAGATGATTTTGTGTTAAAACTATATTTTGTTGAAAAGGAATTTTCAACGGTAAGTATATCTCTATTTCCAAAAATAATGTTATCTCCTATATTGGCTACATATCCTTTTAGGTTATTCCCTTTATCTATACCAATTTCATAAAGTAAAGTTATATTGTTATTGATTCTATACCTTGGTGAAAAAGAGGTGGACAGATAATCTCGTGCTTCATTAATGCGTCCTCCATAATACAAACTAAAATCAGTAGCAAAGGTCTTTCGGGAATCTGTAGAAATCCATACATTAGCACCAATATTTGGATTTTCTTTGTAAAATCGCCCTTCTGTTCTTGGTTCATAATAATCGTATTGATTCCAAAGATTTAGATTTAGATTACCACCAAATGATAACTGTTTTCTTGTTGTAGCCCACGTACTCAATCCGACACTACTTCCTGTATATAGATTTGGTTTTTCTTGATAGCTCAATGAATTCTTATTCAATTCATTTAAAAAACCTGTATCCGTCCAAAAATAAAAACCAAATTGGTTGAATTTACCCTTAGGCTCAAAAATTCTATACGAATAGCTTGATTCAATATTTAAAAAATTATTATTTCTTTGATAACCCAGATCGTTTTTGTCATATTCTTTATCCCGAAAACCAAGTTCAACATCAAATTGGTGTTTTCCACTAACTTTTCCCACTTCAAAAACTCCTTCAAAACCTGAAGTATGATTTTGATTTTCCGAGATATTACTCATGGCCACACCACCGGACATTCCATATTTACTGTTTTTGGTTTTTAAATCGAATAAGAAACCTGTTACATTAGCATCTCTAAAATGTCCTTTTCGTAAAACATTTGTGTTTACCAATGTTATTGAAGAATTTTTATTAAATTGTTTATCGATTACAAATACATTGTAATTGGCTAAAGGTTCCGTAACGATTTCTCTCGTACTTTCGTCATCAATATTGGTAATAGTTGCCTTAGTAGTTTCTGTTATTGCATTAAAAATTCCCAAACCTAATCCTTTTTTTGTTCTGCCGGATACTTTAATAGCATTAAGCATATCTACTTTATTTGGGTTATTAACGTTTTTAACATTTTCCATTTCTTCAATATCATCATAACCTAGGGGAGTATTACCAACTCTACGTGTGTAGAAAAAATCTCCTTTTGAAAAAAGGTCTAAGCCTTCTGTAAAAAATTGTCTTTTTTCTGAATATTTTGTTTCAAAAGGACTCAAATTTAAAACGACATCATCAAAAGCAACCTGACCAAAATCGGGTATTAAAGTGGCGTCTAAGGTAAAACTTTCACTAATCCCATATTTTAAGTCCATGCCTGCACTCCAACCAAATGTGTAATCTCCATTATATTCATCAACTGATGCGCTTGCATAAGGAGATAAACTAAGCCTTATGGGTGGTTTTATGTTTTTTATACCCGTAAGTAAACCATCATATTGAGCCATATTTCCCTTATCACGAGGTATAAAATTCCAAGAGTACTGATTTCTAGTTTTTTGATGTTCTCTATAAAAATTTACACCCCAAGTCTGTACTTCTTCATTTGAAAATCGTAATGCTGAATAAGGAATTTTCAATTCAGCAATCCATCCATCCGCTGCCAATTTTACATCGCTATACCAAACGGCATTCCAACTCCAATCTTCATCACCACTAGGAAGTGATTTTGCATCATTTTGATTACCTGTACTCATTACAAAAAACAAAGTTTGATTGATACCATCATTCTGAGGATTTAAAATAACGCCAAAAGAATCTGCATTTCCAAAATTATCACGAGTTTGAAACTCCATAGGGATTTCCTCAGGTTTGTCGTCGTGTAAATAGGCTCCAAAATAAATGGCTTCATTATCGTAAACTATTTTAACTTCTGTTTTTAAATTTTCAGGTTGTGGCGTACCACTTTCCGGTCTAAACATAACAAAATTAGTAGCAATATTAGCATTTTGCCATACCATATCATCTAAAACACCATCAATTTTTGGGGCGTTTTCAACAAACTTTATTTCATATGACTTTTGCTGATTTTGAGCAATTAACACAATTTGAACAAATACAAAACATGTTGTCAGTAGAAGCTTTTGCATAATTTGGTTAGTTAATTATTATTGTCCGATAAAAGGTAAAAGACCGCTTACTTCGACTCCGCTCAATACAAGTCGCTCAAAGATAAAAGGGAAAAAACTGTCTATTTAACCAATAGATAATCTATCATTTACCCAAAATATATTTTCTTATGATAGCATAATTTATAGAATTCCTTGTAAAAATTTATTAGCATGTTGTCAAATTTATTAAACCTTTCACTCCCTTTATTCTCAATAAAAGCAGGCTTTTATGTTTTTTTAATCTGACGCTATTATCAATAAATAAAACTATTAAATAGATAGTATTCCTACTCTTAATAATACGTTAATTCAATACTGCATAATGTCTGTTAAAAAAATACATTATTTTAATATTTTGACAGGTACTATATAAAAGACCTAGATAGAGAAGTATTGTTACAGCCAGAAATGTTAAAAAAAACAAAAAGAAGTATTCATTCTTGGCATTTACTTCTTAGCGATAAAGATTTTGAAATTAGATTGGCTTTGGTTTAAAGATAGGAATGTTTTTCTAACCGCAAGGAACACAAAGATTTACGAAAGGTTCACAATGAGATTTTGTCAGTTAACCTTGTAATCTTTATGCTTCTAAACATCTTACGTGGTTAAATAATCAGTTGACAACACTTTTTTAAACAAGAGCCATCGAATTAAATAAACCACTATGGATTAAAAATCCATAGGTTTGTTGGTTTGGCAGACTGAAAGTCTGCTTCGTGAAATTATCAAAGCAATGAATTCGTGTTAATTTGTGTAATTCGTGTAAAAATATTTAGAAGCTAAAGCGAGATGTACTAGTGCATAGTTTTAACTACATTTGAGACCAATAAAAGAATTTCTTGAAATGAACTATCTCCTAGGTAGAACCATAGTAGTATTTTACTCCTCCCAAAACTTCTCAAAAAAAGTATTGTGATATCCCCCAAATAAGCAGACCCAATACAAAACCTCCTAAAACATCTATCCAGTAATGCTTTTTAAGTTTGATTCTAGAGAGAATTACAAGAATTACGACACTTACACAAACAATCTTAATGGAAATACTAGAGGTGTTTGATACTAAAGTAAGGTAAACCAAAGTAATGCGTGAGACGTGTAAACTAGGAAAGCTCCCAGTATCAATTTTTTCAATAAGATTTGTATAGGCTTGGCTCGTTGGTCTTTTTTTAGGGAAAATAATTTTAATAACCGAAGCTACTATTTCATTAATTAATAAAGCTATTAATAAAATATAAAACGTTCTCGAAGCTCCTAAAAATATAAAAGGAACCAGTAACAAAATTAAAGGGTTTGCAAGTGAAGTTATATCTCTTGTCCATTCATTAAATTTATAAGACCAGAAAGATTTATTTTCTTTTATAAATGTTTTTAAATTTAAAAATTATGATATTTGATGAAATCTCTTAATGATACGCCAATTATTGACGATAAAATTAACCCCTGATTTTATTGTAAAGAATAAAGTAATGGTAAGAGCTACCGTCAACAATACATCGAAATATTCTGAGAAATATTCCCTAAAATGTCTTCGGGTCATAAATAAAAAGTAGGCAATACCAATCGTTAGCATTTGTATTACTGTTTTAATCTTACCACTTTTTGTTGCGGCCACAACAATATTTTTACTTAAAAAGATAAACCTGTATATGGTGATGACAATTTCACGAATAAAAATTGGAATAATCCACCAAATTGATAAGACATCCATATAAACGAATACTGAAAATGAAATTAAGATTAAAACTTTATCTGCAATAGGATCCAATATTTTTCCTAATCTTGTTACCTTATTGTATTTTCGTGCATACCAACCATCTAACCAGTCTGTTGCGATTGCAATAAAGACAAAAAGACCTGCAATAATTCGTTCCCATAGACTCCCATTTATCAAGAAAAATGGTGCTACTAAAGCTATTAGTATCCGTGTGGAAGTCAGAATATTAGGAATGTTCATAGCTGCAAAAGTACGAAAAAATTCACACAAAATAGAATTTAGATTTTATTAGTTTGTGGCTACTTAACACTATTAATCTTAGATTTTATTACTAATCCTCTGCTTTATATAATTTTATTCCTCCATAACTTGATCGAATTTTTAAAGTAGCATTAGGATTCCCACCATTTACATTGCCTTTATATTTTTTTGATGACATGCTATCTTCTTTAAAATTAAAATCTACCTCAAGATCTTCAAAGTTTATACCTGAATAACTCGTTTGTACATCAAAATTGAAACTAATGTCATTTGCAACACCGATTTTTACATTTGTATATTCTCCATCTATGGAAACCCTATCGAAATTATTGAATAGTTTGTAAATTTTTATAGAACCATAATCAGAACTAATATCAAACAATTTTGCTAGTTCATATACTTTTAAAGTAAGATAATCACCATTGCCACGTACTTGCTTAGCATGTTCAATTTTTAAACTACCATAGTCATTATTGTAGTCTAAAATGTCAATATCATTAATTTCCAATTGAGAATAATCAGCATTTAGGTCAATCCTATTTGCTTTTTCAATCGCTAATTTTGAATAATCAATATTGATGTCTGCTATGTTAACAAAATCTATGCTAGAACTACGTGCGTAGTCCATATTAATGCTATTCGATTCGTTATGAAATGATCCAATATTAATACCCCCATAATCACAATCAATCTTAGCAATACCTTCTAAATTGTCTATAAAAATGCTTCCGTAGTCATTTTCTAAATCTACATTGTTGGTTACTGGCATTTTAACTAAATAATCTATTTTGGTATTAACAGAAGTATTACCACCAAAGAAGCTCCATTTAAACTTGGATTTATTGATTATTGTTTTGGCAAAAACAGTATTGTTTTCTTGTCTAAATTCAACATTTATGGCGTTAAATTTCTTTGTTGCATACTCTTCATTATCACTACTTACAGTGATAGTTACTACTATGTTTATAGTATTTTCGTCCCAGGTTGTAATGGTTAAATCTCCATAACTATTATCAATATTCAGCGTATTATCTTTTGATACGGTAAATTCTTTTTTGATAGTTCTTGATTTTTTGTGTTTTCCTTTATCAATATTGTTTGAAAAACCTAATATTGAGGTTAGGAAAAGGGCAATAAGAAGGCTAAACGTAATTTTGTATGTTGGTTTCATCTTTTGAATTTTTAAAATTATTTATTTGATTTAATAGATCTTGTAAAATTTCAATGCGCTGTTGAAAATTAAAGATCATGGCATTGATAATTCGTTTATCAAAACCAGATTTTTCGAGTTCAATTTTTAGATTATTGTATGCTATTTCTAAATCTTGCACTTTTTCTAAAGCATGATTAATTATTAATTCATTTGCTTCATCTTTTTGTAGATTTATTTGTTTTATCTCCGTTTGAATAGCATTGACAAAATAACTTTGGGTTTCTTTCATTTCGGGTGAGACATCTGCCAAATCTAAACCAGCTTCGTTTGGTTTAAAATTGTACCACAAACTCACTAAAAGCGCTAGACTTGCTGCCATTAAATACCATTTTGTATAGTGTACATTTTTGGCTTTTGGTTCAACAGTTGTGGCTTCTAAACGACTTTCAAAACGTTCAAAATGTCCTTCGGATGGTTCGTATATGTCAAATTTGTTGTTGTGCATTGCTTTGGAGTATATTATTTCTTAATTTGTTTTTTGCTCTTGAGATTATGGTGCGACAATTTTGATTAGATATATTCATTATCTCTCCTATTTCTTCGTAATCATAACCTTCAATCAGATTTAATGTGAGTGCTGTTTTGTAATTAGTATTCAAAGTATTCAAACCTTTCATCACTTCTGCTACTTGATGTTTTTCAAAATCGTGTCCTTGTTCTTCTTCTACTGCTTCACCGATTATTTCTAGATTTGTATCAATAAATTTATCGTTTTTCTTCAACTGGCTGATACATTTGTTAATCACTATCCTTTTAAGCCAAGCACCAAATGGAACTACTTTTTTGCCAAATCTACTTTTTTGTTTAAAAGTATCTAATTTTTGAAAAGCTGTAAGAAAAGCTTCCTGCATCATATCTTCTGCTTCCATGGCGTCGTTCATTATTCTAATAGCCGCATTATACATGGCGTGATAATATAGTTTGTATATTTCAAAATACGCCTTTTGATCTCCTTTTAGACAACGATCTAACAGTGCTTTTATATGAATATTCTTATCTGACAAATTCTTATTGTTACTTTATAGACAATACAAATTTAAGAATGTTACAGTTAGGAAGTGAAAAACTTATTATTTGAACCTACCATTGATAAATTAATTTTGAAAAGCAATCCTATTTCATCTCAGATTAGTAACTTTGCATTCTGAAAATTAAATGCGTAAAAAATGAATTTACACGAATATCAAGGAAAGAATTTATTAAATAGTTTTGGTGTTAGAATACAAAGAGGTTATGTTGCTGATACACCTGAAAAAGCAGTAGAAGTGGCCAAACAATTAGCAGAAGAGACAGGTACAGGCTGGTGGGTTGTAAAAGCTCAAATTCATGCAGGTGGACGTGGTAAAGGTGGTGGCGTAAAATTGGCAAAAAGCTTAGATGAAGTGAAAGAATTAGCTTCAAATATAATAGGAATGATGCTTAAAACACCTCAAACTCCTGCTGAAGGGAAAAAGGTAAATCAAGTTTTGATAACAGAAGATGTTTATTACCCTGGAGAAAATGAACCTGATGAGTATTATATGTCCGTTTTACTAAACCGTGGTATCGGAAAAAATATGATTATGTATTCAACCGAAGGTGGAATGAACATCGAAGAAGTTGCCGAAAAAACACCACATTTAATTTTTACAGAGGAGATTGATCCAGCTTTTGGTTTATTACCTTTTCAAGCACGTAAAGTTGCTTTTAATTTAGGCTTATCAGGAGTCGCTTTTAAAGAAATGGTAAAATTTGTTACGTCTTTATACACCGCTTATGTTAAATCAGATGCTACTTTATTTGAAATTAATCCGGTTTTAAAAACATCAGATGACAAAATAATGGCGGTTGATTCTAAAGTTGTATTAGATGATAACGGTCTCTTTAGACATAAAGACTTGGCTGCCTTACGTGATATTCGTGAAGAAAACCCTATTGAAGTAGAAGCAAAAGCTGCCGGCTTGAGTTATGTTGACTTAGATGGCAATGTTGGTTGTATGGTAAATGGTGCCGGTTTAGCAATGAGTACCATGGATTTAATCAAACAAGCAGGCGGTGAACCTGCCAATTTTTTGGATGTTGGTGGCACTGCAGATGCAGAACGTGTGGAAATAGGCTTTAGAATCATTTTAAAAGATCCTAATGTAAAAGCTATTTTAGTGAACATCTTTGGTGGTATCGTTCGATGTGACCGTGTTGCTCAAGGAGTAATTGACGCATACAACAATATGGGTGATGCCATAAATGTGCCTATCATCTTGCGCTTAGAAGGCACCAATTCTAAAGAAGCAAAAGTCTTGATAGAAAACACCAAAGGCCTCAATGTAATTGCAGCTACCGAGTTTCAAGAAGCTGCGGATAAGGTGCAAGAGGTATTAAATTAATATGCAGTTGGGGCAGAGTTGGCAGTATTCAGTCTACAGTTGGCAGTCTATTGAGAACTAAATACTGATAACCGATAACTGATAACCGATAATTGATAACCGATAACCAATAACCAATAACCGATAACCGATAACTAAAAAAAACAACCCCAAAATTGAATAAAAATCGTTTACATAGAAATTTAGTCTTTGCCGTTATCAATGCGTTAGACTTAATATTTAACGAAAATGAATACGCGGATAGAGTCGTACATAAAGTCTTAAAAAGTGATAAGCGATGGGGAGCACGCGATAGAAAGTTTGTAGCGGAAAGTATTTATGACAGTGTACGATGGAAACGATTATATAATGAAATTGCAAGCACAAAAAACCATTTTTCTCGCGAAAACTTGTGGAAATTTTTTACGGTATATCTCGTTTTAAAAGGCTATGAATTGCCCGATTGGAAACAATTCGACAATATTCCAGTCAGACGAATAAAGGGAAAATTTGATAGTTTACAAGATAGTAGAGTCATACGAGAATCTATTCCGGATTGGATGGATAAAATTTGTGAAAAGGAACTTGGAGGAGACCAATGGGAAAAAGAAATAGCTGCCCTAAATCAACAAGCTCCTGTTGTTTTACGAGTGAATACATTAAAAATCTCAAGAAAAAAGCTACAAACCATCTTTCAAAAAGAGGGAATTGAAACTGAGGTTCTTAAAGAATACCCAGATGCACTTTTACTTGTCAACAGAGCCAATATCTTTAAAACAGATGCTTTTAAAAGGGGTTATTTCGAAATGCAAGATGCCTCATCTCAACTCGTCTCAGCATATTTAAATGTAAAACCCGGTATGCGAGTAGTTGATGCTTGTGCTGGTGCTGGTGGTAAAAGTCTGCATTTAGCTTCTTTAATGGAAAATAAGGGACAATTAATTGCACTTGACATTTATCAAGGAAAATTAAACGATCTTAAAAAAAGAGCTAAGAGAAATAGTGCTCATAATATTGAGACAAGAGTAATAGATTCTACTAAAATCATAAAAAAACTTAAAAATTCAGCAGACAGGTTGTTAATAGATGCTCCTTGTAGCGGTTTGGGTGTTTTAAAACGAAATCCGGATTCTAAATGGAAACTACAACCTGAGTTTATTGAAAAAATAAAACAAACCCAAACTGAAATTTTAGATAAATACTCTCAAATACTTAAAGTTGGTGGGCAAATGGTGTATGCAACTTGCTCCATCTTACCATCTGAAAATGAAGAACAAGTACAAATATTTTTAAAAAATCACCCAGAATTTAAATTTATATCCGAAAAAAAAGTATCTCCTTTTGAATCTGGTTTTGATGGATTCTATATGGCATTACTTGAAAAAAAGTCATAATTTCACAAAATGAAAAAAACAATCTTTCTACTATTTATATTTACAACGAGTATAATTTTTGCACAGCAAGCTTATTATAACGATGTTAACCTTAGTCTTGATGGTATCGCTTTAAAAAATGAGTTGGCAAACAAAATAACGATTACACATACGAAGACTCTTTCCTACTCTGAAGCAAGAGAAGCTTTAAAAATTGTCGATTTGGTACCGGGTCAAGGTAATAATGTATTTCTAGTTTATGGATTTGCCCCTGAACTTTGTCCTGCTTCACCAGGTAATGATAATGATCACAGACGTAGAGACAAAAGTGATTTTGGTGGTGGAGCTACTTGTGAATGGAACAGAGAACACACCTATCCTCAATCTCTAGGAACTCCAGAATTAGGTGATACTGGACCCGGAGCTGATGCACATATGCTACGTGCCTGTGATGTACAAAGAAATGGTGAAAGAGGGAACAAATTATTTAAAGATGGATCCGGAAACTCACATACAATAGATTCAAATTCTTGGTATGCCGGTGATGAATGGAAAGGCGATATGGCAAGAATTATTATGTACATGTATTTACGCTATGGCAACCAATGCCAACCCGATAACGTAGGTTACGGAACCGCAGTTGCAAATGATGCCTATATGATTGATTTATTTTTAGATTGGAATGCCGAAGATCCAGTTTCGGAGTATGAGGAATACAGAAATACTTATATGGAAAACACTTCTA
>JAUVOS010000090.1 GCA_030599055.1 Lutibacter sp. | reverse complement strand
TCATCTATTTCAGGTGTAGCTGTATCAGCCTTTTTAGGAGTTTTTTCCACTTCTTCAATTGTATTAGAAATAACTACTTCATCAACTTCTATTTCGTCGATGTCAGGTTTTATATAAACCAAAGGTTCCAGTGCATTTACTAGCTTAATTTTTTCTTTTGTTAATAAATTTCCCAAAGCTGTAATTCCTTTTACTTCAATAAACTCTTCGGCATTAATTGTTAGAGAATCCTGATTTCTTTTACTAAAAACAATCTCCAGAACAGGTCTATAATCTGTAGAAACCATTTCTAACTGCGATTTTGAGTGATCTGATAAAATAATTTCTATTTTTTTTGGATTTTCTATTAAAAACCTTTTTAAGTAATATCTTTCTCTTTGTCCATCAAAATATACAAGTGTAATTGGTTTTTCGGGTTCCCACTTTTCTAAAACAATCAAATCTTCGTCAAAATGCATCGTCATTTCAGGAATAGCTGTTTTTAAATTTCCATGTTGATTGATCACTAACAAGCGATCTTTTGGTTTAAATTCTCCTAAAAGCTCTCCCCTTTCGTCCATATTTAAACGCATTACTGCATCATCAAACCATATTTTTCTAGGCTTTAATGTAGAAACTCCTTCTTCTTTTAATACAATTTTCTTAATGGAATATTTTGTAACCGTATTTCCTTTAGCTCCTCTTGATTTAATTGCCAAATTTGAAAAATCGATATCCCATTTTAGTTTTTTAATCTTGCCCAAAGCTCGCAGATAAATTGTTATGACCTCCGCTTCTCCATTCGGGTTTGCTGTAAAATACCAAAGCTTTGTATTTGTTTTTCCATTGGTTAAATCATATTCTTTATCACGTGTAATACCCGATACGTAAAAGCGTTTCATATAACTGGCTCCTCGCAAACCATCACGATATATCATGTTATAAACTGTACGTTTATCATTCCTTTTAAAAATAGCAATATGGATTATATCTTTTCCTACAAAAGTTTTCGAATCGACTTTGGTGATAATCATTTTTCCATCATTTCTAAAAACAATGACATCATCAATATCTGCACAATCTGTAACAAACTCGTCTTTACGTAGAGAAGTGCCCACAAAACCCTCTTCTCTATTGACATAGAGTTTAGTATTTCTCATTACAACCTTTGTCGCTACAATATCATCAAACAAACGTATCTCTGTTTTACGCTTTCTGTCCTTTCCGTATTTCTTTTTTAGGTTTTTAAAATAGTTAATTGTAAAATCAATTAAATTTTCTAAATATTTCTTTACACTTGCAATTTTCTCCTCTAGCGTTTCTATTAGTTGCTTTGCTTTATCAATATCAAATTTAGAAATTTTCTTAATACGAATTTCCGTAAGGCGAATAATATCTTCTTCAGTTACGGCTCTTTTTAGATGTTTTATATGTGGTTTTAGACCTTTATCTATCGCCTTGATTACTCCTTTCCATGTTCCTTCTTCTTCTATATCTCGATAGATTCGTTGTTCAATAAAAATTCGTTCTAAAGATGCAAAATGCCATTGTTCTTGTAACTCAGCAAGCTGAATTTCAAGTTCTCTTTTTAAGAGATCAACTGTGTGATCGGTTGAACGTTTTAACACTTCTTTTACGGTGATAAAAACAGGTTTATTATCATCAATAACACAACATAAAGGCGAAATGGAAACTTCACAATTGGTAAATGCGTACAGCGCATCAATTGTTTTGTCGGGTGATACATTGTTGGGTAAATGAATTAAAATTTCTACTTCAGCAGCTGTGTTGTCCTCAATTTTATTGATTTTTATCTTTTTCTTTTCATTTGCTTTTAAGACACTATCAATTAAGGTTGAAGTAGTTATACCATAAGGTAATTCTGATATTATTAAAGTTTTTTTATCTAATTGGGAAATTTTTACACGTACCCTGACTTTTCCACCTCTTATTCCTTCTTTATAATCAGATACATCAGCAATACCTCCTGTTTGGAAATCAGGTATTAAAGTAAAACTTCGACCGCGTAGGTGTTTTATTGAAGCATCTATGAGTTCATTAAAATTATGAGGTAAGATTTTAGTGGAAAGCCCGACGGCTATTCCTTCTCCACCTTGTGCCAATAATAATGGGAATTTTACGGGTAAATCTATGGGTTCTTTTCTTCTACCATCATAGGTAGCCTGCCAATCTGTTGTTTTCGGATTAAAAACAACTTCCGAAGCAAATTTTGATAATCGGGCTTCAATATAACGCGGAGCGGCGGCTCTATCACCGGTTAGAATATTCCCCCAGTTTCCTTGCGTATCAATTAATAATTCTTTTTGCCCTAATTGAACCAAAGCATCTGCAATACTGGCATCGCCATGCGGATGATATTGCATGGTATGCCCAACCAAATTCGCCACTTTGTTATAACGACCGTCATCTAAATCTTTCATAGACTGCATAATACGACGTTGTACGGGTTTAAAACCATCATCTATCGCAGGTACTGCTCGTTCTAATATGACATAAGAAGCATAGTCCAAGAACCATTCTTTATACATTCCCGTTACTTTGGTCAGGGTTTCTTGTGATTGGTTTTGTTCGTTTGGTGGTATGTTGTTGGTTTCTTCTATCATTTAATCATTGTCTCATTTTTTTTGAACCACATAAGGCATATAAGAGCACATAAGATTCACTACCTAGTTACATTTTTTTTTATTCTATCATTATCTCATTCTATCAAATCCAATTCTACTTTTAAATTATCAATAATAAATCCTTGTCTTTCGGGTGTGTTTTTTCCCATATAAAATTCTAACATTTCATCAATACTCATAGTTTTATCGAGCATTACAGGTTCTAAACGTATATCTTCTCCTATAAAATATTTGAATTCATCTGGTGAAATTTCACCTAATCCTTTAAAGCGTGTTATCTCCGGCTTTCCTCTTAACTTTTTAATGGCTGTTTGTTTTTCGCTTTCAGAATAGCAATAAAAAGTATCTTTTTTATCACGCACTCTAAATAAAGGTGTTTCTAAAATATAAAGGTGTCCCTCTTTAATCAGTTCGGGAAAAAATTGTAAAAAGAAGGTTATTAATAATAAGCGAATATGCATACCATCAACATCGGCATCAGTTGCTATTACGATATTATTATATCTAAGGTTTTCGATACCATCTTCAATATTTAGGGCTGCTTGTAATAGATTAAACTCTTCATTTTCATACACTATTTTTTTTGTTTTACCATAGGAATTCAATGGTTTCCCACGTAAACTAAAAACTGCTTGTGTCTTTACATTACGAGACTTGGTTATCGATCCACTTGCCGAATCTCCCTCGGTGATAAACAAGGTACTATTAAGCCGTTCTTCCTTTTTCATATCTCCCAAATGCACCCGACAATCGCGTAATTTTTTATTGTGCAAGCTTACTTTTTTGGCTCTTTCGCGTGCCAATTTTCGGATTCCCGAAAGGTCTTTACGTTCTCTTTCAGCTTGCACAATTTTTCGTTGAATGCTTGCTGCTGTATCGGGATTTTTGTGTAAGTAATTATCTAGTTTTGTTCGTATAAAGTCATTTATAAAAACATTTACGCTGGGCAAACCGCCTCCCATTTCAGTTGAACCCAACTTTGTTTTTGTCTGACTTTCAAAAATGGGTTCCATTACCTTGATACTTATCGCCGAAACAATAGATTTTCGGATATCTGAGGCATCATAGTTCTTTCCAAAAAAATCTCGAATTGTTTTTACAAGTGCTGCTCTAAAAGCATTTTGATGTGTTCCTCCTTGTGTTGTATGTTGCCCATTTACAAAGGAATGATAATCTTCACTATACTGCGCTTTACTGTGTGTGATAGCCACTTCAATATCTTCATCGTGCAAATGGATGATAGGATACTGCATGGATTCTTTATTAATTTGTTCTTCTAACAAATCCTTTAAACCATTTTCAGAACTATATTTTTCACCGTTAAAAACTATGGTTAATCCTTTGTTGAGATAAACATAGTTTTTTATCATCTTTTCGACATACTCGCTTCTATAGATGAATTTTTTAAAGATTCCTGTGTCAGGAACAAAGGTTATTTTGGTTCCTTTTCGAAGTGTAGAAGCTAAATTTGGTTCATCAGATATTAGATTTCCCAATTCAAATTCGGCAATTTTTGTTTGATCATCTCTTATCGATTGCACCTTAAAATATCCTGAGAGTGCATTAACAGCTTTGATACCTACTCCATTTAAACCTACCGATTTTTTAAAAGCACGCGAATCATATTTTCCACCTGTATTCATTTTGGAAACAACATCTACCACTTTTCCTAATGGAATTCCACGTCCGTAATCTCTTATTGAGACTCTATTTTCTTTTACCAAAATTTCAATTGTTTTCCCTGCACCCATCACGAATTCATCAACTGAATTATCTAAGACTTCTTTAATTAAAATGTAAATACCATCATCGGAAGACGACCCATCGCCCAATTTACCAATATACATGCCCGGACGCATACGGATATGCTCCTTCCAATCTAGAGATCGTATATTATCTTCGGTATATTGACTGATTTTTGCCATTACAATTATCACTAAAACAATGGACGAAAGTACGGTTTATCTGTCGAACCTAAAAGAGGAACTTGGGTAATTTATTAACAAGTATTAATCCCATCAAGAGTTGTAAGCCTAGTTTATCAATACTTGTATGCGTTAGTCTTCGATTTTTAGTTCTTGAATCGCTTTTTCGGGTGTGAGAATATTATAGCCACTCCAAAACTGTTTATTATAGGAATTAAATCTCCCAATTTCAAAATCAATATTTGGTTTAAAGTCCTTGTAAGTTGCTTTTAATATCGATTGCGGATGATTGAATACGATTTCTTTTTTGTTTTGGCTGTAAATTGAAATGGTCATCTGCAAAGAGACTTCATTTTGCTTGTTTCTGCCTCGTACATGTCTATTTTTCTCAATCATTTTAAAAGGTCTATTAATACCTGCTTCTTGAGTAGATTCGGTTTTCATATATTTAATATGATACTTATCGTCATTTTCCTTTTTAAAAAGCACTGTGTTTTTATAAGTTAAATCATTTGCTTTAATGCCAAATATATTCATGTGTTTATCAAATACTTTTTTTGCTCCTTGAATTTCAGATTTTAAAATTGCGAAATCTTCCGTATGAATGTACAATATTCCCTTATATTTTGAACTTCCTCTAGGCGTAAACTCAATTACATAGGCTAACGCATCATCTATCTCAACATAACCGATTTTATCAAAATTGTAACGTCTGGAATTGCTCAAAAAATCAACAGGTGTATTATCGGTAAGAAACAAGTTTTTTATTTGATTGTTTAAAATTCCATTGCGATGTACTTGTGTCCTTCTTTTATCTTCTTTAGAACCTTTTTTATTTTTAACCAACATTGAGTCAATTGATTCTGTTTTGTCTAATCTAAGAATTCCTGTCTTGATAATTAGATACGAATCCGGTTTAATGTTTTCTTCTAAAGTTCGCATAAAATCATCTTGTAAGCCTTTTAAAGAAGCTTTCTGGTGTTTGCTTCGAATAATCATCAGCTTTTTTAATTGTATCTTTCCTTCAGAGGTATCGTATAAATAGGCATCGCCGTAGGATTCCATAACCGATGTAAAATTATTTGGGACTTTATTTATTATGGTATCAAATAAATTTTGATTGATATTTTCAATAGTAGATTTATTTAAATCAAAATCAAATTTTTTAAAATGCTGTTTGTGAGTTTCCCTTATAAATACTTGCGTCTTGGTATAGTTTGACAGGTAATTTCTCACCAGTTTCTTTTTGACTAAATCAATAATTTCAATAGCCGACATTTTGTTATTACTTAAGACTACCGGAGCTATTTTAAAAACTTTCGTTTTTAAATAAATAGTCTTTGGAATAGCGCCATGCGAGGCTATTCTTTTTGTTTCAAAGCCTAGACAAAATATTTCTATAGAATCATTTGCTTTACTTTTTTCTGGTTTTTCAAACTCAAAGTCACCTTCTTCATTAGACATGACCGCATTATTTTTGGAAAATTGTATCGTAGCAAATGGAATTGATTCCTTATTCTCGATGTCTAAAAGTCTGGCAGAAATTTTTTGAGCATTACTGTTTAATATCAATGCAAAAACAAAGAATAAAAAAAGTATTACGCGCAATTCTAGTAGCTGTTTTGTTTTTAACAATTGTACTTAGGTTTGATACTACAATAATAATCGAAATTGTTTACAATTAAAAATAACTAATGTTAATCTTTATAATTTTGATAACTATTCACCCGTAAGGATTGCATAAAATGTGTTTCACGCAAAGTTCCTTTAGAGATTAGGATTAATTTTAACACGCAAAGGAGCGCAAAGTTTTATGAATGCAAAGCATTTATTTCTTTGCGTATTTTGCGTGCAAAAATAAAAAGTGGCTGAACAGTTACTATTATACATTAAATCTAAAGTTCATTATATCGCCATCTTGCACGACATATTCTTTACCTTCAACTGCCAACTTACCAGCTTCTCTCACTTTAGCTTCGCTTCCGTAATGTATAAAATCTTTGTACTTCATTACTTCGGCGCGGATAAAACCTTTTTCGAAATCAGTATGAATGACTCCGGCGGCTTTTGGTGCTTTATCGCCGATATGGATTGTCCAGGCACGCACCTCTTTTTCTCCTGCCGTAAAATAAGTTTGTAAATTAAGTAGTTTATAAGCCGATTGTATCAATCTTGATGCACCTGTTTCAGATAATCCTAGTTCATCTAAGAATAATTGACGTTCTTCATAATCATCTAATTCTGCGATATCTGCTTCAATAGCAACCGCTAAAACTAAAACTTCTGCCCCTTCATCTTTTATGGCTTCTTTTAGAGCATCTACATAGGCATTTCCTTTTGTCGCTGAGGCTTCATCGACATTACATACATACAACACCGGTTTGTCTGTTAAAAACTGTAAAGGCTTAACATAGTCATTTCTTTCATCTTCCGTTAGCTCAATAGATCGTACTGATTTTGCACTTTCTAACCCAGCTTTAACTTTTTCTAAGGCTGTTAATTCTTTTCTGGCATCTTTGTCTCCTATTGTCGCTGCTCTTTTGATTTTTTCCAAGCGTTTTCCGAGGCTTTCCAAATCTTTTAATTGGAGTTCCATATCAATAGTTTCCTTATCTCTAACAGGATCAATAGTGGTATCGACATGCGTAATATTGTCATTATCAAAGCAACGTACAATATGAATTATAGCATCAGTTTCTCTGATGTTTCCTAAAAATTTATTCCCCAAACCTTCTCCTCTACTCGCCCCTTTGACCAAACCTGCTATATCGACAATTTCAACGATAGCCGTTTGTACTCGTTGCGGATTTACAATTTTTTCTAACGCAGTCAATCGTGGATCCGGCACATTGATAACACCAATATTGGGTTCTATCGTGCAAAAAGGGTAGTTTGCCGATTGTGCTTTTGCATTTGACAAACAATTAAATAAGGTAGATTTTCCTACGTTGGGTAGCCCGACAATTCCTGCTTTCATTAAATATGTTTTAAGATGGCAAATATAAGTTTTTATCCCTATTCTTTTTACAGCTATTTAGAGTATTTTCGACGGACAATTAGTATTTCATCATCAGAAAATTCCATCCAAGCAAAGTCATAGACATGATAATAAGCTTTCCCTTTACTGTTGATATGGAAATGTGTATGATATTTAAAACGATATTTCTTTTTTTCTAGCACCATTCTACTCACTTTTAATTGAACTTTTCTCTTTCCCATTATTTCTAATAGAATTGATCTATTACGATGCAGAATAATATTTATATCTTTTACAGCTACACTTGTCACACGTCTTAAATTGATATGATAATAATTTTTACAACGCACAGAACAGAATAATTTATCGCTGCGTCCAACAATCAATTTATTGCATATTTTACATTTCATAGGCTTACAAAGGTACTAATTTTATTGGGATTGTGATTTATTCGTTTTTAACGGTTAAATATGGATATTTATAGTTTCTGTTTTTTTTTTATTCTTTTTTCGTTTAGTTTTGAATTCGTTTAGTAAAATTTTGTAAAATGAAAAAGCCAATTATTTATTTACCTTTAAAAAATGCCAGTAGGATAAAAGTTTTTATTCCTTTCGATTTATATGAAGTTCGGGCTCTTTTTAAAAATCTTGATACCTCTTTTTGGCATCCTAATCAAAAACTATGGTCTATCGTAAATACAACTCAGAACATGGTTTTGATAAAAAATATTTTTAATAAAAATTTTGAGATTAAAGATTCAAAAGAATACCGATCCATTGATAAAAGGGAATTGGATGACAAATCAAAGGATGCTCTTTTAGAATTAGAAAAAGTATTATATGTAAAAAGATATGGTGCTACTACGATTGCTATTTATAAAAATATGCTTTCTATATTCTTTTCCAATTTTATGGAACACAAATTTAAAACAATCACAAAAGAACAGATTGAAGGTTTTATTTATCAGCTTATCAAAAAGAATGGAATTAGTGAAAGTTATCAAAATCAAATGATTAACGCTATTAAAGCCTATTATGAACATGTATTGGGTTTACCAAGAGAATATTATGAAATTAAAAGACCCAAAAAAAGTGTTTCGTTACCAAATGTTTTAAGCGAAAATGAGGTATTACGAATTATTCAAAGTCCTAAAAACATTAAACACAGCGCTATTTTAACAACTATATATAGTGCTGGTTTACGAATTTCTGAATTACCAAATTTACGAGTAGTTGACATCCATTCAGAGGAGGGATTTATTTTTGTTAAAGACACAAAAGGAAAGAAAGATCGAAAAACGATATTATCTCAATACTTAGTGACACTTTTACGAGCATACTATAAGGAATATAAGCCTTCGTATTGGTTATTTGAAGGGCAATCTGGAGGAAAATACAGTACATCGAGTATAAATGCCATATTTAGAAAAGCAGTATCGGCTACTAATTCAAACCCATGGGCTACTGTTCATACCTTACGACATTCATTTGCTACACATTGTATTCAAAATAACGTAAATATGCGTCATATCCAGAATATGTTGGGACATAATTCACCTAAAACGACAGAGATTTACACTAAAATGATTGAGATTAATAACAAAAAGATTACTAGTCCTTTGGATTATTTATTAAATAAAGATAACTTGCGCACATAAATGATATATATTCAATAGTATTGAATTTATACGTATGTTGTCGATAACTAAAAAATCGATTTTTATAAAAGCCAAAACAAGCGCTTTATCATTATCTTTCTCTTAAAACCTTATCGTATTTTAGGGCTTTTTTGCCAAGTTTTCGGGATATAATTTGCCGACGTATTTTTCGAGAATTTTTATTTGCTTTTGGGCTGTCAATATCAAGAATTTTAAGCCAACTTATTTTTGTGTTTACTTTAGTAGGTAGAAATCAATCTCTCGTGTTAAGGGTAGTTTTGTGCTTGCTGGCTTTGTTTTGTGAAAATTCTTGATATTACCCAATCGACAGTTCCATTTAAGTTACAGGCGTGAAAACAAATGTTTGCCAAGTTAGTAGGGTATTTTTGTTTAACCAATCGTAATTTTGTTTGCTACCGATGGCTTTGACTTTGATTTAAGTTTAAAATAGCTATCGACAACAAAAGCTATATTTAATGCTGCTAATTTATTAACTGAAAGGCAGTTGTGTATTTGCAATGATCGCCAAATTTTT
>JAUVOS010000127.1 GCA_030599055.1 Lutibacter sp. | reverse complement strand
TATAAATTTGTTTTCCTTTTATTTTGTTTGGCCATTGCATTGCAAAAGGAACTCTTATTCCTCCATCATATATACTTGATTTACCACCTCTTAATTCTCCATTATCAGAGCCATTTCTTTGTTCAGGACCTCCATTATCTGAAAGAAAAAATACGATAGTGTTATCTTCTATCCCTAGTTCTTTAAGTTTATTTAAAACATCTCCTACACCATCATCAACAGCACTTACCATAGCTGCATACGTTTTTCGTTTCTTATCTTTTATAGTTGGAAATCTACTTAAATATTTTTCAGTAGCTTGTAATGGTGAATGTGGTGCATTATATGCCAAATACAAAAAGAAAGGTTCATCTTTGCTTTTTTCAATAAAGTTTACTGCCTCTCTAGAAAACGCATCAGTTAAATACTCCTTTTCTTCTATTCTCTTCTTGTTTTTTAATAATTTAGTTCTATAACCATCAAACTGCGCTCTTATCTCCGAAAGATCTTTTAGGTCTAAGTTTTTAGGAAAATAATTATGTCCTCCACTTAAAAAGCCAAAAAACTCATCAAAACCTCTTTCTAGTGGACGTTGAGTTGGATATGCGCCTAAATGCCATTTTCCTATACCCATAGTTTTATAACCACCACCTTTTAATGCTGCTGCTAAAGTTTCTTCTTCAACTGGTAATCCTTCAGAAGGATCATTTGGAGTTAATAATGGATTTCTACCAAAACCATATCTTCCTTGATATCTTCCAGTAATTAATCCGGCTCTACTAGGTCCACAAACAGAATAACTTACATAACCATTTGTAAAAACAACACCATTTGTAGCTATTCTATCAATATTTGGTGTTGGAATATCCTCACAACCATTAAAGCCAACATCTTTATAGCCTTGATCATCAGTTAGAATTATTATAACATTCGGAGCCTCATTATTCTGCGCATAAGTAGTTATAGTTATTAAAGCAAAAACAAACAATAGGATTCTTTTGAAAGATTTCATAGATATAGAATTAAAAGAAAAACATGAAGACACGAACAAAGTGCTAATATACCAATAATAAATGTATAATTTACATTTATAATTATTTTTTTGTACATTTGCATTAAATAAGTATTGTTCTAATGCCCTAAAAAGGTATTCTATTTTGTTATAAAAAGAAAAAAAAAGGCTAATATAGGATGAATTCATTATGGAAATAGTGCTAAAGCCCGTTGAGAATAATTGAACTACTAAAAGATGATACAGCATAGAAAAACATTATCAGAACTCTCAAAAGCCCTAGATTTATCGGTCTCTACTATTTCGAAAGCGCTTTCGGATAGTTCAGAAATAAGTGAGTTAACAAAGAAAAGGGTTAAAGATTTTGCGAAGAAATGTAATTATGTTCCGAATAGTTTCGCAGCAAGTTTTAGAACAGGAAGTACAAAAACTATTGGAATAATCATCCCAAATATTACAGATTCTTTTTATTCTGAAGTTTTAACAGGTATTGAAAGTCATTTAGACTCAAAAGGATATAGAGTTCTTATTTCAATTACTCATGAATCCTTAGAGAAAGAGTATAAAAGTATGGAAATGATGTCAAGTGGTTTTGTAGATGGTCTTATAATATGTCCCTCAAAAGAAACGCTGACGAAAAAGAAATACGAGCATTTCACCCATTTCAAGAAACAAGGTATTCCATTAGTTTTGTTTGATAGGATATGTCCTTCCATAAAGTGTGATAAAGTGATAACAGATAACTTTGAAGTTTCATTTAAGGCAACTGAATTTTTAATTAGAAAACACAATAGTAAAAGAATAGCATTAGTCTCTTTAATGAATGAATTACCTCAGGAAAATAAATTGAAATTAAAGGGCTTCAAAGAGGCATTAGCAACATATCGGATTGATTATTCGAAAGATTACATTATAGAATCTAATAATGTAGAAACTTTCAAGAAAAAAATTAAAGTTTTATTGGAAAATAAAAAAGTTGATGGAATTTTTGGAGTAAATGAGAGTGCCGTTGTCAACACAATACAAGTGGCTAGGTCTTTGGGACATAATACATCAAAAGCATTTCCCATAGTTGCATTTTACCATCAATCTCAAATGGCTTTCGCCCCTTCCTTTACAGTAATCAATCAACATGCCAAAAAAGTTGGTAATAAGGCATCTAAAATAATTTTAAATAGAATAAAAAACATTAATTTAGAAAGCTATAAAACAACAATAATTAAAGGGAGCTTATTAGCATAAAAAACAGTATTTAATTTTTTAATAGCTACCTGTTTTTTTTCTTTTATGAAGATATTGAAATCTTTTATGAATAGTTTTTTAAAAATCACAAACTGCCTCATTCTGATATTATTACTCAGTTCTTGTAAGAATGAAAAGTATGTAAAAATTTCCAAAGACAGTAAAGAAGCATTTGCAGAAGCAACATTTGTTGGTTCCAATTCTTGTGTAGAATGCCATGAAGAAGAATTTTTACTCTGGAAGGATTCTCATCATGATCAGGCGATGAAAATTGCTGATTCTACATCTATTTTAGCTGATTTTAATAATACCACTTTTATTCATAAAGGCATTAAGAATCGGTTTTATAAAAATGGAAATGATTATTTTGTAAATACGGAAGGACCAAATGGGGAGTACACCAATTATAAAATAGAATATACATTTGGCTTTACACCTTTACAACAATACATTGTCGAATTTCCTAATGGTGCTTATCAATGTTTGCTCACGGCTTGGGATACTGTTGAAAAAAAATGGTTTCATTTACAACCCAATCTTGATATTCAACATACAGAATGGATGCATTGGACTGGAGGTAGCATGACATGGAATAGTATGTGTGCCGATTGCCATTCCACAAACCTTCAAAAAAAATATGATGCTTCAACAGAAAATTACACTACAACTTTTAGTGAGATTAATGCGGGTTGTGAGTCTTGTCATGGCCCATCAAGTACGCATGTTGAGTATTATCAAAATAAGGAGAACTATATAGATAAAACTCCTCCAAAACTCTATATGGATTTAGCCATGTCGTCTCGTGAATTAATACAAAAATGTGCTAGATGCCATTCACGTAGAGGACAATCAACAGCTTTTTTTGATTATAAAGGTCATTTTTTAGATCACTACAATCCTAGTTTATTAATAAGTCCATTTTATGAATTAGACGGGCAGATAAAAGATGAAGATTATGTATATGGATCTTTTATGCAAAGTAAAATGTATCATTATGGAGTGTCTTGTAAAGATTGTCATGATGTTCATTCATTAAAATTAAAGAAAAATGGCAACGCACTCTGCATGCAATGTCATGAATCACATTATAATGAGTATTCACATCATTTTCATAAACAAAACACCGATGCTTCACAATGTATAAATTGTCATATGACAGGGAAGTATTATATGGGGAATGATTTTAGACGAGATCATAGTTTTAGAATCCCTAGACCAGACCAGACAGCTAAATATGACACTCCCAACGCATGCAATACTTGCCATAAGGATAAGTCTGCACAATGGGCTAGTGACTTTATAATAGAAAAATATGGTAAAAAGAGACTTGAACATTTTTCTGATGACTTACTGGCAGGATATGGAGGCAACACAGCTGCTTTTTATAAAGTATTTTCTCAACACAAGTATCCTGAAATAATCAGAGCTACAGCAATACATCAATATGGAAATCAGTTATCTTCACAAGAGGATATAAATAAATTATTGACTTTTGTTAGAGATCCATCTGCTTTGGTTAGAAATGAAACTATTTTAGCATTAGGTAAAATTGAGCATTCTGATTTTTCAGAACATCTGAAACCTTTACTTTTAGATTCTATAAGACTTGTAAGAATTTCTGCTGCTAGGTATTTTAATATGAGAAACATACCCATTGATGACACTTCTGAATATTTCAAAGCACAAAAAGAATATTTGGAAGCACTTTATGTAAATGCAGATTTTGCAACTGGGCAACACCAAATAGCGCTACATAATCAGGCAAAGGGAAAATTAAATGAAACAGTAAAAGCGTATAATAAAGCACTTGAAATTGATAATTTTTACAACTTGTCTAGGCTAAATCTTGCTCTATTAGAATATAATAAGGGCGATACAAAGACTGCTGAAAAATTGTATTTAAAAGTAGTAACCCAAGAACCGGAATACAGTTATTCGTACTTTATGTTAGGATTATTATATAATGAAAAAGGGGATTCTGAAAGTTCCTTACACTATCTTAAATTGGCAACCCAAAAACAACCTGTAATAGAGAGAGCATTTTATAATTACGCCCTGAAGCTTCACGGTATGGGTCAATATGATAGTTCTATAGATGTTGTAAACAAGGCTTTAGAAAAAAATATATTGAACGAAGAACTTTTATATGTGAAATTATTAAACGAGTTAAACTCTAATAAAAATAAGGAAGCAATCGATACTTGTCAAAGGCTACTTTTAATGGCACCTGAAAATGTGAATTATCAAAATATATTGAAAAAGTTAAGAAGTAATTGAATCTAGTTTTGAAAAATAATTAGTTCATTTCTAAAATTCGTAAGTTTGCCCTATGTCAATAAAAGTTACAAATCTTTCAAAATCATACGATTCTTTTAAAGTGGTTAATGATATAAATTTCTCTATAAATAGGGGAGAAATAGTGGGCTTCTTAGGTCCAAATGGTGCTGGAAAATCTACTGTGATGAAAATTCTAACAGGTTATATTACAGAATTTCAAGGGGAAGTATTTATTAATGAAAAATCAGTACTAAAAAATTCAATAGAGAGTAAAAAGGAAATTGGTTATTTACCGGAACATAATCCACTCTATTTGGATATGTATGTTAAAGAATATTTGGCTTTTCAAGCATCGATTTATGGAGTTTCGAAAGAAAAAACTACTCTGACTATAGACAAAGTGGGGTTGGCAACACAAGCTAATAAAAAAATTAAAGAACTCTCTAAAGGTTATCGTCAAAGAGTAGGTTTAGCAGCTGCTTTGTTACATGATCCAAGCATAATCATTTTAGATGAACCAACGACAGGACTTGACCCTAATCAATTGTTAGATGTACGCGAACTTATTAAGAATTTAGGAAAGAAAAAGACAGTACTTTTTTCAACTCATATCTTACAAGAGGTAGAAGCTATTTGTGATAGAGTAATCATTATTCATAAAGGAAAAATAGTTTTGGATCAGTATTTAAAAAGTTTAAACCTCAATGATAATAATAGTTTAGAAAACTTGTTTGGTGAATTAACTCAAGATTGAAAGCAAGACTCATTGTTACAACATAAAGTAAAAAAAAGGGCTGTCAAATGTAAATTGACAGCCCTTTTTTTATTGATTTGCTAGATATTAACCTAAATAGGTCATTAAGATTTTACTTCTAGAAGTGTGTTTTAATCTCCTAATAGCTTTTTCTTTTATTTGACGTACACGTTCACGAGTTAGGTCAAAAGTTTCACCAATTTCTTCAAGAGTCATTGGTTGATGTTCGCCTAAACCAAAATATAGTTTAACAACATCGGCTTCACGAGGCGTTAGGGTTTCTAAAGCACGTTCAATTTCAATACGTAATGATTCATGTACTAAGTTCCGGTCAGGATTCGGTGATTCACCAGATCGAAGGACATCGTATAAATTAGAATTTTCACCTTCAATCAAGGGAGCATCCATAGATACATGTCTTCCTGAGTTTTTCATCGATTCTTCTACCTCATTAACCGTCATATCAAGTTTTTTAGCAATTTCCTCAGCTGATGGTTCACGTTCGTTTTCTTGTTCTAAGAAAGCATACATTTTATTAATTTTATTAATAGAACCAATTTTATTGAGAGGAAGACGTACAATACGTGATTGTTCCGCTAAAGCTTGTAAGATAGATTGACGAATCCACCAAACTGCATAAGAAATAAACTTAAAACCACGTGTTTCATCAAAACGTTTAGCGGCTTTTATCAAGCCTAGATTTCCCTCGTTTATTAGATCAGGAAGTGTCAAACCTTGATTTTGATATTGTTTAGCAACAGATACAACAAAACGCAAATTTGCTTTAGTTAATTTTTCAAGTGCAATTTGATCACCGGCTTTAATGCGTTGTGCCAGCTCAACCTCTTCATCAGCAGTTATTAAATCTACTTTTCCAATCTCTTGGAGATACTTGTCTAGTGAAGCAGTTTCTCTATTCGTAACCTGCTTGGTTATTTTTAGTTGTCTCATTAAGTAGTGTGTGTTTTAAATTGTGAAATACTAGTCTGCATATACATATACGGACTTTTTATAAAAAGGTTACAAAAAATACTTTTTTATAAGTTAAATGTGAAATCTGTGAGTTCTATTTGCATTAATTGGGGGTTTACAAATGATGCTTTATAACTCAATGATTTTCTGGAAGAATAGTTGCAAATTAACGAACAATAATAGGTTCGGACTTATCTGGCAAAATATTTAAATACTCCAAATTATAAAAAAACAGGTTTAGTTTCTTCATTTTTTATCACTGCTAAGACCTGTTTTATTTTATCGTATTTAAGATTGAAAAATGTTGTGTGTTCTCTTGTACTTGCTTTTGAAATACAGGTGGCATGTTGCATTTGTTCTAATATGTAGTTTTCTTGAAGTTTACAAGTCTTTTGATTCTCAATTCTAAAGTATTTTAAAAGAGCGTATGGATATGCAAAGACTATTTTATCTTTAGATTTTAAAATAATACTGTTATTCATCATCAGTAAATCATTTGAATAAAGCTCGTAATTTCTATGGCCTAATCGTCCTCCATTGATGGTTTTATTTTCAATTTTTTTGATTTCTTGAGTTAGAGCGTTACATATATTTACAACGTTTTCCAAACTGATTTGTCTCATTTTGTGAAAGTAGATCAATTGTTGTAAGACATTATTAATTGCTCCGTAACTCCACATTTCGGTTACATTTATCCTATTATAGATTCCGCCAATTTTTAGGGCATTTAGAACTATTTCATCCGAAATTTTAAAATTGTCAAAAATTGTTCTTTTCTCAAGAGGATCTGCTTTGAGAATTGAAAACCATATAAATACTTTAAAATGGATTAACAAAGGATTGTTGAAAAAATAAAACATGGGTAGGTCGCGTGTATTATACAATATTGAGTCGTCTTCCCGATCTACCAAATAACTAAGTTCTTTAAATAATTTTTTGAGATAAATATTAATATCGTCAATACTTTTTACAGTACT
>JAUVOS010000118.1 GCA_030599055.1 Lutibacter sp. | reverse complement strand
TGAGGGTATTCCTAATAAACAATACGACTTAACCAATGGTTTGGTTTATATGTTTCAGTAATAAGGGCTATTCACTTATGTTATAAAAATTCGATAAATTGATATAAGATATGAGTATTGAGTAGTCAGAATTGAGATATGCTATTTTTCCCGGATAAAATAATTTGTTTTTATTAAGTATTCAAGTACTCAGTACTCAGTACTCAATACTCATATCTCAATACTAAATAAATTACGTAATGTAGATATATTATTAAATTATAAAGTTGGCTGAAGTTTCGGAATAATTTACTTAATACTTATTGTAGGTCATTATCTTTTCCAAGCTTTTTCTTTTCTTTTTACGATGTTCATCATCCGGATATCCGATTGTGATGATTAGTTCCGGTCGTTTGTTTTCAGGAATATTCAGTAGAACTTTGAGTTCTTTTTCTTTAAACCATCCAACCATACAAGTTCCGAGTCCTAATTCTTCTGCTTGTAAACAAAAATGCTCTGCCGCTATTCCGATATCAATTAGACTAAAATTCCTGTTCTTGATTTTATTCCCCAATGTAGCCGTAAAATTTGAACCTTCATTTATAATAACAATGAGAACAGGTGCTTGGTTTGTAAAGTGATTTAAAGGCAATAAACGATTGGAAGTTGCTTGAGCGACCTTACTTTTCAACTCAGGATTATCAACAACTATAAATTTCCAAGGTTGAGAATTACAAGCAGATGGCGCCACATGAGCCGCTTCAACACATTGAATAATCTTTTCTTTTTCAACGTGCTTCTTTAAGTATGCTCTATTGCTTTGACGTTTATTTACGAGTTCTTGAAAGGTCATTATGGTGAAATTATTTAGTTAATAATTGAGAAGCTTTATCTTTTAAACTCCAAACAAATCTTTTGAGTTTTGAGTAGTGATATTGGCAACAGTTTCAATATCAATTTGATATATATCAGCTAACTTTTGAGCAATCAAGATTAGATAACTACTTTCGTTGCGTTTTCCTCTGTGTGGAGTAGGTGCTAAATACGGTGCATCTGTTTCTAAAACGATGTTTTCTAGAGGTATTTTATGTAAAAACTGATCAATTTTCCCATTTTTAAAAGTGACAACACCACCAATTCCCAATTTCATATTATAGCCTAATGCTCGTTGTGCTTGTTCAAAAGTACCTGTAAAACAATGGAAAACACCCGTTAAATTATCTCCTTTCTCCTTTTCGAGTATTTCAAAAATTTCGTCAAAAGAATCACGACAATGAATCGCGATAGGAATTTTAAACTCTTTCGCCCATCTTATCTGAGTTTGAAAGGCTTTTTGCTGTTCTTTTAGATGCGTTTTATCCCAATACAAATCAATTCCTATTTCGCCTATGGCAACAAATTTTCTTTTGTTTAATTGATCAAAAACATGTTTGAGCTCTTCTTTGTAATTTTCTTTTACAGAAGTAGGATGCAATCCCATCATTAAAAACATATTTTCAGGATATGCAGTTTCTAATTCATACATTTTTTGAGTGTAAGACGCATCAATTGACGGAATAAAAAATCGCAAAACACCAGCGTCTAAGGCTCGTTGTATTACTTCATCTCTGTCAGCATCAAATTTTTCACTATATAAATGTGTGTGAGTATCTGTCAATAGCATTTTTAATAACAATTAGTTTGTAATTATTTTTGTAAATTTTTTACTTTATTTAAGATTGCGCTATTCTTTTTTGATTTTTGTTTGGCTTGTTGCAGATTGGAATTTTTTAGTATTGGAACAGGCTTTGTAATGCTGTCGTTTAATATTTTTATAAAATCGGGGTCTAACTCCAATTCGGTTTCTAATTTATTTACAGTATATATAGCGTTTAATTTTGCGTTGAAAGCAGAATAGGCTTCCAGTATTTTTTTTATTTCTAAGGAAACTTCTTCAGAAGAAATAGCAGGAATAATTGCCATATCGTTTAGGCGCATACATTCGTTATGCAAAACATTAATTCGCGCTTTGAAAGAAGCAGTATTTAATTTTTCATCACGTATGCTATCTTTCATATGCGTAACTAAACTACTTAATTCCTTTGCGTTGCTTAAAGCTTCGGCATTTGAAATTGCAAAATAACGGGTAAGCATTGCATCTACTAAATTATATTCTTTCCAGTTTTTAATCTTTTTTTTGGCATTAGAATGTAAACTAACACCAATACTTGCAATATTTTTTTTATCGTTTTTTTGTAATGTATCTTGCAAATTTGATTGAATTTCAATAGTTTTCCTTTCTTTTTGACAGGAATTTGCCAAAACAAAAAACAGGACGAGAACTATTGATAAAAGCTTCATATTTATGTGTAGATTGAGATAAAAGTAAAGTAAAATTACATCAACTTTCTCGGTGTAAATATACATAAAATCAAAGAAAAAGCGTTTTTAGCTTTTTCTTGCCACGATTTCAAATAATCAGTTTGTTTTACTGGAAGAATATAATTTAACCAATTTTTATATGGAAAATCATTTAAATACTTAACAGAATTGATTTTCAATCTATTAAAAAATAGGTAACTATTCACCCAGTTCTTTTATTTCACGCAAAGGCGCAAAGACGCAAAGAAACAGCTAATATAGCTGTCTTTTTCATTCTTTTCGTGAAAATATAAAATTAATGAATGTAAAGATAAATGCCTTGCATTCATAAACTTAGCGGCTTTGCGACTTTGCGAGAGAAAATTTTGGCTGAATAGTTACAAAAATAGTTACTTTTGTTGCTGATATTACATGGAAACTATAGAACGCATAATCGTTGATAAAGATTGGATAAGCCTACTGTTATTAGGGGTTGTCTTTTTAATAGTATTGCTAAATATTATCAACCAAAAGCGGTTACAGAAATTACTTTTTTTACCTTTTAATGATTCCTATCGATTAAACTATTCACAACAAACATGGCATATATTTAATATTCTTTTTTTTGTGGTTAGCAACCTAATTTTAAGCCTTTTCGTCTATGTTGTGATACTACATTTTTCACCAGCTAGAATTGTAAATACAGCAAATCCTTATTTTCGAATTTTAAGTCTAGTTTTAATTTATTGGATTTTTAGGTATGGATTAGGAAAGTTGATGGCTTTTCTATTTGAAATAAAAAAAACGCAAAACAAAGTTGCTTTCATGAAGATGAGTTATTTATTCAGCAGTTCGCTGTACTTATTATTATTTCTGATTATCATTATTTATTATTCAAATTTTAAAGCTTTTTTGATCAATATAACTATAGCTTTTTATGCTGTTTTATTACTGGTAAGATATGTTCGTTTTATAAACATTTATAAAAGACTAATAAGCACTCACTTATTTTATTTTATTTTGTACCTTTGCGCCCTCGAAATAGCACCATTATTTATAGCGATTAAAATAGGTTTACAATAAAGTATGTTAGCCAAGCAAATTTGATTTTTTTAAAAAAGCTTTATTTAATGGGTTTATAAGAGTTGCTCAATAAGTAATAAAATATTTTTACAGATTTTCTACAAGCAAATATTTGAAAATGATCAAAGTAAAAACCATTCTTGTCTCACAGCCCGTTCCTACAGCAGAGAACTCCCCATATTTTGAATTAATAGATAAGTTAAAAGTTTCTATTGACTTTAGATCTTTTATACATGTAGAAGGTGCTGTACCACGTGAGGTGCGTCATCAAAAGATTGATTTAAATGATTTTACAGCAGTTATTTTAACAAGTAGAAATGCCGTAGATCATTATTTTAGAATTGCAGAAGAAATGCGTTTTGAAGTTCCGATTGACATGAAGTATTTCTGTTTATCAGAAGCAGTTGCTTTTTATTTACAACGCTATATTGTTTATAGAAAACGTAAGATTTATGTAGGTTTCAGAACAATAACAGATTTATCGAAAGTAATTAGAAAACACAAAAATGAAATTTTTTTATTGCCGACTTCCGATAAATTAAAACCGGCAATTCCTGCAAAACTTGACGAGTTAAAAATTAAATGGAGTCGTGCAATTTTATACAAAACAGTAATCAGTAATTTAACAGATTTAGAAAATGTATTTTACGATATTTTAGTGTTTTTTAGTCCTTCAGGTATTGAATCACTTTATAAAAATTTTCCCGATTTCACCCAAAACGATACACGAATTGCGGTTTATGGCAAAACAACTAAAATAGCAGCAGAAAAAGCTGGACTTACTTGTGATATTACTGTTCCTACTCCAGAAATTCCTTCAATGACTTTGGCATTAGAGAATTATATCAAAGAGGCTAATAAGCGGTAATAGCTTGCATTTTGTCAATATTTTCCCCCATTTCTTCTAAAAGCTTAAGTTGGACTCTAGCTCTTTGTAGATTGTGCTCAGGATAGTCTGTTTTATAATAAATATCTCCTTGAATATAATCATTGTAGAATCGTATGAGTTGCTCGTAGGTTATAAGTAAAGCAAAAAAAGCTAAATGCTCTTTTTCTATAGGTGTTATTATGGCTTTAACTTCGCTAAAATATGCCTTATAAAAAATTTCAAAAATCTTTAAATCAAAATGAACCTTATTTATATTTTTTTCATTTTCAGTAGTTGTATTGGAAATAGAACGAATAGCATCACCAAAATCGGTGGTTAAATAACCGGGCATACAGGTGTCTAAGTCTATCATCGTACAGGCTTTCCCATCTGAATCAAATAATATATTATCTAATTTTGGATCGTTGTGTACAATCCTCACAGGAAGTAATTCTTTTATATTTAAATAATCCTCTACTAAATAACTAAATCCTTTTATTTTGGAAAATACTTCAAGTGAATTGTTTAATCTTTCGCTTTTGTTTTTTGTACAGATAACAAACTGTTTGTAATACAGATTTGTGTGATGAAAGTTTGGAATGCTTGTCTGTATTTTTGAAATATCAATATCTGATAAAATACTGTGAAATCTACCTAGTATTTTTCCTGCTTCTGCGACTATTTCAGCATTGAGTTTTGTGTTGTCAACGGGTTTAGCATCTACAAAATCGATAAGGCGCCAAAAGCCCTTATCTGGATGGATATAATAAAGATTCCCTTCGGAATTTGGATAAACTCTGAAATTCTGATAAGATAATTCTTTTTGTTGTTCAATTTTTTCCTGTATATGTTGGCTAATTAGAGAAAAATTAGACATTACTATTTCGGGATTCTTGAAAACTTGTGTATTGATTTTTTGTAAAATATAGCTATCTGATTTTCGGTTCCCCAAGGCTACCAGATAAGTTTGGTTAATAATTCCACCTTGTAGTACTGTTGAATTAATCAAGGATTTGTCCTTAAAAAATTGTTTGGTAATGAATTCGAGTTCTCTGTTTTTTATCACTTAAATAATTTATTTGTGAGACTCTTAAAAATTATTTCAATTTTTAAGTTAGCCGAACTAATCCCGCTTTTTTAGCGGGTTATTGGTTATAATACCTCGACCTTTTAGGTCGATTCCTTTTATTGGGTTCAGAGTTCTACCCTGAGGTTTAATACCTTTTATTTGCGCGACGAAAGTCTATCCTGATAATTATCGGGAGGTTTAAGACTCCGATGGTTCTCTACCTCGGAGGAGCTTATTTGGATATACACCGTCATTAATTTTCTTAGCAATATTTTTTTTAACCCATTCTTTATCGTTTAAATAGGTAACACCATACCATTTCTCTTTTCCGTACAACACTTTTATTTTTCCTTTTGACGTATTGATAATTTTTGACAATAATAATGGTAAAAAGAATTCTGCGGTTAAACTATTTCTGTTCTTTTCTAAAAAGAGTCCAAAAAAGTGCTCAATATGATTAAAAATTGAAGGTGTAAAACCCATAAAATTCATGGAAGTCGGAGCATTATTAGTAAGTATTTCACTTGGTTTGGTATCGTGGAAGCTGTAAATATGATTTTTCTCCATTTTAATTTGAGTATGCTCAACAATGCTTTTTAAAAATCCATTGTCATCTATTTTACAAATTCCACGAGAAACGCTACCGTGCTCTGATAAGGTGTTTTTTAGTTGGTACGCCAGTAAAATGGAGATATTATTTTGTTCCAATCTTATTTTTTTTAAATAATCTCCCATAAGTTTATACGAACTAGCTCCGTAGAAATCATCGGCATTAATTACTGCAAATGGCTCGTTAATGACTTCTTTTGCCATCAAAACCGCATGAGCTGTTCCCCCTGGTTTCTTTCTTAATTCAGGTGTTTTTTCATTATTAGGAAGCACATTTAATTCTTGAAAAACATAATCAACTTCGATTACACCTTTGTATTTAGAAAAGACCTCTTTTTTAAAATCTTGTTCAAAAGACTTGCGGATAACAAAAACGACTTTGTTAAAACCGGCATTTATTGCATCGTATATGGAGTAGTCCATAATGGTTTCACCATGGGGCCCAAAACTGTCTAATTGCTTAAGGCTGCCATAACGACTTCCCATTCCGGCGGCTAAAATTAATAGGCTTAGATTCATGTTATTTCTATTTTAATGATGGCAAGAATTATAATATTAAATTTAATCTAAATTCTTTTTAATTAAAAGAAAATAGTCATTTTCCAGTTCTAGATAACCTTGATCGTACACGTAATAATAGATTTTACCAACTTTAGTTGTGTAGGTAGAAGTAAAGAAATTAAAATCAAAATTACGATCGTATAAACGCAATCTAGTAATTTTTGTTTTTCCGGTTTTATTGAGTTCTGTAAGGACTTTATAATTTTTTCGCAGTCTGTTATTGGTATTTCTGATTAGATTCTTGCTTTCTACATCTAATCGATTATTAAAGGTATTCCTACAATAATCACTACAATATTTTTTATCACTACGACCAATTATTGGTTCGCCACACTCTAGACATTTTCTTTTTTGTATCATGACCAATTCATTGAAAGCTACTGAACTCTTTTAAAAGTTTAAATGAGTTACGATACAAATATATAAAAACAAATGATTACAACCGATTAAACAAACAAACATATAACCCGAAAAATTCATGAATTTTTCTTAGTTTAAAGTTATAATGTTAAAAGTTAAAAGTTTACATTCAAGTTGAAATTAAAATTATAGCCCAAATTTGGACTATGTAAAAAATTAAAAACAAGGGCTAACTTCATGAACTTTATACTTTTAACTTTCTAACTCTGCATTATTAATGAATAATGCGGAATAAGCTATAACTGTAGAGTTGATTTTAGTGTAAAAGAAAAGCGTTCGTCACATAAGTGATGAACGCCTTCTTATTTACCCCCTTAGGATAAGTTAGCACTTACCCTTTTCCATAGACTGAACAAATATATACTTTTTATTATTATCAACAATGATAAAAACAAAATAATTTTGATTACTTTTTCAAGACAGATTGTTAAGGGCAGTATCATAAAAATAAGTGAACATAGAATACAACAGAGGGATGAGTAAGGATTCTTTCCTTTTCCTTTAGTTTTTGAAATTGACCATTTTTATTTGTGAGACTCTTAAAAATTATTTCAATTTTTAAGTTAGCCGAACTAATCCCGCTTTTTTAGCGGGTTATTGGTTAATACCTCGACCTTCTAGGTCGATTCCTTTTATTGGGTTCAGGGTTCTACCCTGAGGT
>JAUVOS010000068.1 GCA_030599055.1 Lutibacter sp. | reverse complement strand
TATGATGTTTACATACAAATGATGCAAGATTTTGCAACTAATTATCCTGCAATTTGTCGCTTAGAAAGTATCGGAACTTCACAAGATGGGAAAGATATTTCCGTTTTGAGGATAACTGATAATCCTGATGATGCTGAAAATGAACCCGAATTTTTCTATACTGGACAAATGCATGGAGATGAAATAGTTTCTTATATTATGCTACTTCGATTAGCAGACTATCTATTAAATAATTATGGTTCTAATTCACAAGTAAATGATTTAATTGATAATGTAGAAATATGGATAAATCCACTCGCAAACCCGGATGGTACTTATCAAGGAGGAAATCATACGGTATCGGGTGCAAGTCGATATTTGTCTAATGGAATTGACCCCAATAGAAATTTCCCTGCACCTGGTAATGATCATCCAGATGGACATGCATGGGCGCAAGAAACTGTTGATATGATGGCATTTGCCGACACGCACAATATTATATTATCATCTAACATACACAGTGGAGCAGAAGTGGTTAATTATCCATGGGATACATGGAATAGCAGTCAAAGACTACATGTAGATGATGCTTGGTGGCAATTTGTATCTCACGAATATGCGGATCAAGTTCATGTAAATTCGTCAGGGTATATGACAGGTTATAATAACGGTATTACCAATGGAGGTGATTGGTATATAATAGACGGAGGACGGCAAGATTATATGACCTATTTTAAACAAGGAAGAGAATTTACTTTAGAATTATCAGATGCAAAATTTGTAGATGCTACTGAATTACCAGTTCATTGGAATTACAATTATCAATCACTATTATTATATATGGAGCAATCACGCTATGGTATCCATGGAATTATCACAGATTCTGTTACTGGAGATCCGCTGGAAGCAAAAATTGAAATTAGTGGTCATGATGATGACGTATCTTTTATTTTTAGTCAGTTACCAGTTGGTAATTATCACCGATTAATATTTGAAGGAACTTATAATGTTACTTATTCAAAAGCAGGCTATGATTCCCAAACTATTTCCACAAATGTGGTAAATTACGCAACTACTGTGCAAGATGTTGCTCTGCATCCAGTTGGTGTTGGGATTGATGAATCAATTCTTTCACAAACTATTTCTATTGCACCCAATCCAATGATTAATGGAAATACAGGAATTACCTTTAAAAAGAATATTGACAATCCTACTTTGTTAGTTTTTGATAGCTTGGGTAGAGTTGTTTATGGATTAGAAAAAAACAGCATTAAAGAAGGAGACATAATTAATATATCTTTAGACACTTTAGAGGATGGTTTATATCTTTTACAGATTAAAACTACTGATTTAAGTATTACAAAAAGATTGATTAAAATCTAGTTCAATTAAATTTTGAACAGAAAACCCGAGCAGTAATTAGTAGTCGGGTTTTTTTATTTTATACAAATTTCTCATTTTTTTCTCCAAACAAAATAAAATAATATCGAAACTACAACAGCTCCATAAATATCCAAAAGCATATCTTTTTGTGCATCCCAAACATCGCCTTGTGAACCTAAAAAAGCGGAACCTGCTTCACCACCTTCTTTTATGGCATAAATCATTTCAATAGCTTCATATAGTGCTCCCCAAAATCCTAAGGCAAAGATTCCAAATAGAGCTGCGGTAAATAAGTTGGTAATGTATTTTTTTCTATAGGTAAATTCTGCTAAAGGATAGGCAAAAACACCTACAAAAAAGTGACCCACTCTATCAAAATTATTTCGACCCGTTGGAAACAAAAACTCAACATTGAATTTTGATAGTAAGTCGTTAAAAAAGTCAAAGGGAACTAGCTCAAAGGTATAATGTCCGCCGATGGTATGAAGCGAAATAAAAAACCACATTAAAAAATAGGAGATATTGGAAAATTGAAATTTATTATATGTAAAAATTAATAATATTACGGGAATTACTACGGGAATATTTTCAACAAACCAAACGGCTCTATTAAAAGGGTTGATTGCGCAAATTATAAAGAGGATAACATAAAGACCTAATAAAACTTGTGGTAGTTTGTTTTTAATTCTTTCCATCTATTTGTTTTTTTAATTTTCCACTTTTAACTTTATACTTTTTACTTTCTATTCACAATCTCTTCTTGCTGTCGGATACTTTCTTGATGCACTTCTTTAAATAAACGCGTAACAAAGTTGACATCTAAACCAGCTAAAGAAGCGTATTGCCCCATCTTTTTAATTACATCTTTCCATCTTTTAGTTTGTAAAACGGCAACATTTCGCTCTTTTTTTACAGTTCCAATTTTTCTTACAATCTGCATTCTTTCTGATAAAGTTTGTAAAAGCAATTTATCGGTTTCATTGATTTCCTTACGCAATAATTCGAGAGCGACAATAAATTTTTCATCTTTAAATTTTTTTGCACGAACTACTAATCGTTTTACAATTGCATGCAATACATTTGGTGTGATTTGTTGTTTGGCATCACTCCATGCCTCATCGGGATTATGGTGTGTTTCGATTATCAAACCATCATACTGTAAATCCAAGGCAGTCTGTGCAATATTTTCAATACAATCTCGGCGCCCACATATATGAGAAGGATCGCAAATCAACGGTATATCGGGAAATTGTGTTTTAAAATCAATTGGAATTTGCCAATTGGGCTGGTTACGATAATTAATTTTTCTATACGATGAAAAGCCGCGATGAATAACTCCAAGATTTTGTATTCCCGCTTTATAAATACGTTCTACACCACCAATCCACAATGCTAAATCGGGATTAACAGGGTTTTTAATCAATACAATTTTATCGCTTCCTTCTAAGGCATCGGCAATTTCTTGTACAGCGAACGGATTAGCCGTTGTTCGCGCTCCAATCCAAAGAATGTCAATGTCATGTTCTAAGGCTAGTTTTACATGTTTGGCGTTGGCAACTTCAATAGCAATTAAAAGACCTGTTTCTTTTTTTATTCGTTGTAACCAAGGTAATGCTTTTTTACCAATCCCTTCAAAACCTCCGGGGCGCGTACGTGGTTTCCAAACTCCGGCTCTAAAAATGGTAACTTTTGAATGTTTTAATTGATGTGCAATTTCTAAAACTTGTTCTTCAGTTTCTGCACTGCAAGGTCCTGCTATGGTTAAGGGATAACCCAGATTCATATCTGTTAACCATTTTCCTATTTGTTTGTTATTTGTCATATTGATTGTTGTTGAGACGTTGCATGCAACGTCTTTGTTGAGAACTCAATTTGAGTGTCTTTACTGAGACATTCAAGTTGAACGCTTTTATTTTAGTATATATTTTATATGATTGATTTCTTTCATTGTATTAAAGACTTTATCGTATCTATCCGTTTCAATCAAATGCTTAAACTCTTGTAAATTTCGGATATATTCTTTTAATGATTTTAGAATACTCTTTTTATTTTCAATAAATATGGGAGTCCAAGTATCAGGAGAACTTTTTGCCAATCGTACAGTAGATTCAAATCCACTGCCTGCCATATTAAAGATATTTCGTTCGTCCTTTTCAATTTCCATAACCGTTTTACCTAGCATAAATGAGCTGACATGAGATAAATGCGAAACATAAGCTATGTGTTTATCATGGTCTTTACTTTCCATAAAATCAGTTTTCATACCAATACTTGTAAAAAGTGATAAAGCAAGATTTAAAATTTCTGGATTTGTTTTGTTTGCATCGCAAACGATGTTCTTTTCACCTTGGAATAAGTTAGAAAAAGCGGCTTCAGGACCCGAAAACTCGGTTCCTGCTATTGGATGTGCAGCTACGTAATTCCCACGTTTAGGATGTTTTTTAATTGTTTTACAAATTTTGTGTTTGGTAGAACCCACATCAAATACTAAGGTATTCTCATCTATATTATCTAATACTTCTCCAGCTACATCAGGAATATGATTTACAGGAATTGCAATGATAACAATATCAGATTTTTTAATCTCCGATAGTGTCGTTATTTCATCAATTATCCCCAATGAAAGTGCTGTGTCCAAATGTTCTGGATTTGAATCAATTCCATAAATTTTTGCTTCGGTTTTCTCTTTTAAAGCTAGCGCTAAGGAACCTCCTAAGAGACCTAATCCGATGACCGTTATGTTTTTTATTTTATTCATTTTTCAGTAAAACAGAAACGCTAAATCGCGTCTTTTCCTTCTAATTTTAAATTGACACTCTTCGTAGCACTTCTTTCAAATCATTTTCACTAACGCACAACGAAAATCGTAAATAAGCTTCACCATTTGTTCCAAAGATACTTCCTGGCGTGGCAAAAATATGCTTTTCTTGTAACAAATAGTTTGTTGCTTCTTTCGAATTGCTATCATTAGGAAGTTTTGCCCAAACAAATAATCCGACAGTATTTTTATCATAGGTATAGCCTAATCTGTCAATTATTTTCCATACTATTTTTCGTCTTTTCGAATATGTTTTATTAAGTTTATAAAACCATTTGCTATTTAGTTGAAGTGCTGCAATAGCACCTTCCTGAAGGCTGTAAAACATGCCACTATCCATATTTGATTTTACTTTTATCACATTATCAATGTGTTTTTTAGCTCCTAATAACATTCCTACTCGCCAACCTGCAATATTAAAACTCTTACTCAATGAATTTAGTTCTAAAGCGACTTCTTTAGCTCCTTCAATGGCTAGTATGCTTAAAGGCTTTTGAGTGAGAATGAAACTATAAGGGTTATCATTTATTACTAGTATTTTGTGTTTTTTGGCAAACACTATTAATTTTCGAAAAAGTTCATAACTAGCTTCGGCGCCCGTAGGCATATTGGGGTAATTTACCCACATTATTTTAACTTTAGTTAAATCTTGCTTTTCCAATTCATCAAAATCGGGAAACCAATTGTTTTTCTTTTTTAAATTGTAATAAATTGGTTTAGCGCCCATTAATTTTGTAACGGAAGTATATGTAGTATAACCCGGATTGGGAACCAAAACGGCATCTCCATTATTTAAATAAGCCATAGAAATGTGCATGATACCTTCTTTAGAACCTGCAAGTGGTAGTATTTCAGCTTCTGCATTAATTGTAACTTTATAGTTCTTAGAATAAAAGGCTGCAATTGCCTTTCTAAAAGCCGGTATTCCTTTATAGGGTTGGTATCCGTGCTTGGATAGGTCTTTTATCCCTTTTTCCATAGCCTCAATTACTGAGATTGGTGGTGGCAAATCTGGGTTTCCAATACCTAAATTAATTATAGGATTACCTGCCTCAATCAAGTCACGAACCTCTCTGAGTTTGTGTGCGAAGTAATATTCTTGGATATCGTGTAATCTATCTGCTTGTTGCATGTCAATTCTTTTGTATTTATATAGAAGCCTCTAATGCAGCATTCTATTTTCGTATTTTCCTAATATTTTTAATTCTGTTACAATTTCTTTAATCTCATTTTCCACTTTCTTATAAGTAATGATATCATCAACTAAAATATCTACAAAAAAGGCATACTCCCAAGGTTTTTCAACAACGGGTAAAGATTGTATTTTACTCATACTCATATTATTATTTTTAAGCACTTCCAAAATTTGCCATAAACTTCCGGCTTCATGTAATAATGTAAATCGTATTGAAACTTTCGAAAAAGTAGCTGCTGTTTGTTTTTTATCACTGGTTACGGTGATAAAACGTGTGTAATTGTCAGGATGAGTTTGTATTTCGTCTGCAATAATGTTTAAATTATATATTTCAGCAGCTTTTTTCCCAGCGATTGCTGCGATACCTTTTAGTTGTCTTTCTTGAACCATTTGAGCTACTTCTGCCGTATCCTTTTCCTCAATAAGCTTAATATGTGGGTATTTTCTAAAAAACTTACGACATTGCTCTAATGCCATAGGATGCGACCATACTTCTTTGATGTCATCTAAGCTTTGTCCTTTTAGTGCCATTAATTGATGGTGAATTTGTAAATAATATTCGCCACAAATGTCAAGTTTGTATTCATCTAGTAATGCATAATTAGGTAGAATAGCACCTGCTATTGAATTTTCAATCGCCATTACAGCTTTATCTACTTTTTTTGTTACTAATAGGGGCGGTATATCCGAAAAGTTAGTACAGGTCGTTATTTGACAGTTGTCATACAATAGCGTTGCTACTTCGTGATGATAGGAACCTTTTATTCCTTGTATGGCTATATTCATTAATTGAGTTTAAAGTTCATAAAGTTGAAAGTAAAAAAGTTTACAACTGTATAAATTATTGTAAAAAAAAATTCCGATTTTCATCGGAACTTTTAATGTTTATATTGTTACTGCTTAACAAATACTCATAGCGTTCCGACCTTTATTGAAAAAATAAAAGTAAAAAAAGCTAAAATAATTGTTAGTGAAATTCATTATTCTTGTTTAGAATGGACAAATCTACTATAATTTATTAAAATTCCAAATTTATACTCAATAAAATATTACGACCCATATTAGGAATTTCGTGTTCACGTAGAACAGATAGATGCGATATGTATTCTTTATCAAAAAGATTATGAACAGAAATAATGGTGTTTAAATTAACTTTTTGAAACTTAAAATCAGCTCCTAAACTTGTATTCAAAAGCGTATAGTCATTTTGTGGCACTTCAAACGCACTTATTTTATTTGCTTTAAATGTATGATTCACACCTATATTTAAATAATATTTCTCTAAAGAATGATGCTTAGTACCATTCGTTAAACGCAATTGATTTTTCCATTGATTAGCTGGAATCAAAGGTAAATAAGTATCATTATCACGTTGACCGATTACCATTTCGTAACTACTGTCAAAATGTAACCAATCATAGGGATGTGGATGTAAGTGTAAACCAATCTCGCCACCATATAATTGTGCATTCTCTTGTTCGTATTGATAAATAATATATTCTTCTTGCACTTCACCTGTAGGTGCTAAAAAAATATAATTAGCTATAGAATTTATAAAAGCATTTGCGAAAAATTCGATATGTGTATGGGCATATTCTAAAGCTAAATCACCTTGCCAATTCTGTTCGTTTTCTAAATTGCTATTTCCAATTTCAATACGACCTGAATGAATACCTTTTGATGCTAATTCAGACAGATTCGGGGATCTAAACCCGGTAGCAATATTTAGACGTACAATCGTTTTATCAAATATTTTAGATTTTAATCCTAAAGAACTGGTAAAACTGCTAAGATTTTTATCAAAGCCAGGTCGATAATCGGATAGTCCAAGTTCGCTTATGTCTTCTGTTACGATGTGTCGTACGTCGTAGCGAATACCTCCTTGTAATGCTATGGTTTTAAAATCGTAAAGTAAATTGGTAAAAATACCCACACTATTTATGTCGGCATCGGGCAAAAGATATATTTTTCCAAAATTATTGTTATTTTGATTCATCCCTTGAATTCCCACAATACTTTCGAGCTTATTCCAATTAGGTAAATACCATTTTGCATCATAATTAAAAGTGTTTAAATCCATTCCAATTAAAGTGCTTCCTTCATTTATCAATGTGCGTTTGTGACAAGTATGACCAAAGTTTGTTTTGATTTTAGAATTCTTTAATTCAATATCATTTTTTATACTCAAAACATGATTGTCTAAACCTTGATGTTTTCCATTAATTTCATGTGTTGTTTCTTGAATATCAATATCGTGAGGAATTCCGTTTTCTGCACGATTAAAGTTATAACGTATATCCGTTGTAATACGATTTCCCTTAAACCCTAAACCTGCTTTAAAATCCTTATCATTGTATCGTGAGTTCGTCACTCTTTCTCCGTTTGCCACCATATAATCAGCGTTTGTATTAAAGGCTCCACGAACCAAAAATTGTAATTTATTTGCCGATGTTTTAATACCTATTGTATTATTAATTCCTTGCGTATTGGAAGTGAATTGTGATTTGATATTAATTTTTGTTTGCCCTTTTTGAGCATATTTTTCTGGAACGAGATACAACACACCACCAACGGCATCGGAGCCGTAGAGTAGGGAAGCAGGCCCTTTTATGACCTCGACACTACTGATGCCCGACTCATTGATTCCGATACCGTGAAAATCGCCATATTGAAAATTTTCTAAACGAACTCCTTGGTTATAAACCAAAACACGACTTCCTGTTAAGCCTCGTATAACGGGTTTACTAATACCAGAACCTGTACTCATCTGTGTCACACCACTAATTTGAGAAACGCCATCCATCAAATTCTGAATACCTTTCTTTTGCATAGATGCCACGCTTTTATACGACACTTTTACGACGTTTTCAGATTGTAACTTGTTGAAAGGAGTAGATAAGATTACTTCATCAATTTCAAATACATTTTCATGTAATATAATGTTGATCTCTTTACTATTTTTGTCGAATTGAACGCTTACTTTTTGTTGGATATAACTTGTAAAAGAATAGGTTATTTTAACCTCAGATTCTTTAATGCCTGATAAAGTATATTTCCCATCAAAATCTGTTGTTGTACCTTTTTTTGAATTTTCAATAAGTATAGATACACCCGGAATAGGTGCTCCCGATTTTGAATCTGTAACTGTTCCTTGTATGCTATTTTGTGCTGTTATAGTATTGATAAATAGTAAAATAGCTATAACTATTGTATTTTTAAACATTCCTTTAAATATTTTGTTATTAAAAAATGAATTGGAATAAATACAATTATTTTATTGTATTTAATGCTGAAAATGATGTATTTAAAGAATGTGAATCGGAGGTGCACGTAAATCAGAATAAAGAATAATCTGTTTACTCGTGTTTGTTGTTTTAATACAAAGTTGTTCGTATAAAGATAAAGTAGCTGTTTTTTGATAATTAAAAGTTACTAAATGTAAGTTAGGATTTACAATTTTATGCAACTCTTTACAAGAATCAGCAACAGCATTGTGGATATGTCGATCGGAACCTTTTGCATCACAAATGTGTATGCTGTCATGCTTGTGAAAACTATGCTCAAATTGAATCCATGTTGGTAACTGAAACAGCACTACAAGAAACAAAGAGAAAACAGTATGTAAGGTTTTTTTATACAAGCAGTAGGTTTAAAATCGAAGTGCAAATTTATACATTCCTTTCGAATATAGTAATATAACTGTTGCAAAATAATACTAAAATAGTTGAGATAATATCTAGCCTAAAAACCTGAGTTCTTTTTATTTTTAAGTCATGCATTTGTGTAAAAGCAAGTTTACCTTCAGTATTTTGTCAGTCAACAATTGGTTAAATTTAAAAAATAGGTATATAAATTGAATAGGAATATTATTTATTCGTACCTTTATGAACAAAAAATAAATATCATGAAAAAATTAACCTTATTTCTCGTTGTAACCTTTATGTATCAGGTTACTGTATTTTCTCAAAGCTGTCTGCCGGCAGGAATTACATTTGACACGCAAACACAAATCGACAATTTCCAAACGGATTATCCCAGTTGTTCCGAAATTGAGGGAAATGTTTTGATTAAGAATGATGACATTACCAATCTAATTGGTTTAAATGTGTTGACATCAATCTGGGGTAGACTACGATTTTATGATTGCGATGTATTGAGTAGTTTAGAAGGATTGGAAAATATTACTTCTATAGGTGGAGATCTGGATATTTATGGAAGTAGTGATCTCCTGACAAATTTAACAGGATTGGATAATTTGACCACTATAGGAGGAGGACTTAATATTAACCAGACTGATGCTTTGACTAGTTTAACGGGATTAGAAAATGTGACAACTATCCAGGGATACCTTCAAGTTTCAGGTAATGAAAGTCTGATTAATTTAACAGGTCTCGACAATTTGATTAGTGTTGGAGAAAATATGTGGATTGGAGAAAATACTGTTTTGACAAATTTAACAGGTCTTGAAAGTCTAGTTGCTATAGAAGAAGGTTTCGAAATCTATACAAGTAGTCTGACTAGTTTGTCAGGTCTTGAGAATCTGAGTTCAATTGGGGGTGGTTTTCAGATTTCTTATAGTAATTTCCTAAGCGATTTATCCGCTCTTTCTAATTTAACTTCAATCGGTGGTTATCTTGAAATATATGATAATGCAAATTTGAGTAGTCTGACGGGTCTGGATCATATTGCATCCGGATCAATTACAGGACTGACCATAAGCGAAAATGCTTCTCTAGCGATCTGTCATGTTCAAAGTGTTTGCGATTATCTTGCCAATCCAAATGGCAGTATAGATATATCCAATAATACTGCAGGTTGCAATAGCGAACCGGAGGTAGAGACGGCTTGTGATAATATGTCGGTTCCAGATGCTAGTATTGAGTCTGATATTATTTTTTATCCAAACCCGGCTTACGAAAAGTTTATTATTTCAAGTAACGATGGAGTTGTTATAAATGAAGTGTTTATTTATAACCTAATCGGACAAGAGTTTTTACAATTAAAAAAGCCTGTTAGGATCATAGATATTTCAAAGCTTCATCCGGGTATGTATTTTGTGGAAGTATTGATGAATCGAGGAAGTGTGATAAAAAAATTAATCGTTAAATAGTTGTATTATATATTAGGAAAATATCTTAGATTTAATCAATAAAAATAATTTAACAAAGCCTAAGACAAGCATCCCAATTAATATTCCCACCAATAATTCTCCTAAAAGAGAAGGAAGTAGGTGTAGCCAATCGTGTAATTGGTGAACGTTGTGCATAAATATGCCACCGGCAACAAGCAACATAGCCAAAGTTCCTACAACTGCTAAAGTTTTGATAACCCAAGGCAATGCCCAAACTAAGGCGGATCCCATTTTAGTGAGAAATTTCTTTTTGTATTTTTTTCCTTTTTGAATTAGAGTATATCCCATATCATCCATACGAACAATCAGTGCTACAATTCCATAAACGCCAATGGTTGCAATAATGGCAACAATAATCAATACAGGTATTTGAACGCTTAAAGTTTTATCAGCAACGGCGCTTAAGGTGATAATTATTATCTCAAGTGAAAGGATAAAATCCGTTAGAATAGCAGATTTAATCTTAGTTTTTTCAATTTTTAAAACTTCTTCCTTTGAGATTGCCTTTATTTCAGCATGTTCGACTGCATGTGCATGTGGATAAAAGAATTCATAAATTTTTTCTGCTCCTTCATAGGCTAAATACAGACCACCAAACATTAAAACCGGAATTATAGCCCAAGAGGCAAATGCACTTAAAATAGTAATTAAGGGTAGAATGATGAGTTTATTAAGAAAAGAACCTTTAGTAATAGCCCATATAACAGGCAATTCTCTAGAAGATAGAAATCCAGTTGCTTTTTCGGCATTTACAGCTAAGTCATCTCCTAAAATTCCTGCTGTTTTTTTAGTTGCAATTTTACTCATTGCAGCTATATCGTCCATTAATGTGGCTATATCGTCAAAAAGCGCAAAAAATCCTGAAGGCATAAGTTTTATAGTTAAAAGTTAAAAGTCATAAAGTTAAAAGTTGTTTACTCTTGTGTTTTATAGTTTAAAGTTTGTAAAGTTGAAAGTATAAAGTTAAATGTTGTTTGTCCTTGTATTAATTAGTTTTAAAATTTACTTTTAACTTTATAAACTTTATAAACTTTATAAACTTTCTACTTTTGACTACTAAATCCCCGTAAAATTAAAAGGAGTTATTTCTCT
>JAUVOS010000024.1 GCA_030599055.1 Lutibacter sp. | reverse complement strand
TTAGTTCTAGAAAAAATCCCTGCGAAGTTGGCGGCTGAAGTTGCTTCTGAATTGTCAATTCCTGTAATTGGTATTGGTGCTGGTGGCGGTGTTGACGGACAAGTTTTGGTTACGCACGATATGTTGGGTATGACACACGAATTTCATCCTCGTTTTTTAAGACGTTATTTAGATCTTTATACAGAAATGACGGGAGCTTTTAATCAATATATCAATGATGTTAAAAGTAGTGATTTTCCGAATGAAAAGGAGCAGTATTAGGTTTTGGGCTGTGGGCTGTGGGCTGTGGGCTTTGGGCTTTGGGCTTTGGGCTAAATGTTAAAATTATAATCTTAATTCAATTGATGGATCCCAAAAGATTTCTTTGAAGTTTGTAATTTGGTAGTTTTCAATTAATACTCCTTCATTTTCTAATAATTGTTGCATTAAACTTGTTCCTTCAAAATGATTTTTACCGGTTAAAATTCCTTTGCTATTAACGACCCTATGTGCCGGAACACTAGTATCTGTTTTGGATGCGTTCATTGCCCAACCAACCGTACGTGCTGATTTTACAGCCCCCAAATAACGCGCTATAGCCCCATAACTAGTAACACGTCCATACGGAATTTGACGTGCTATTGCTTGTGCTTTTTCAAAAAAATTGGGTTTAATCTGCATTTATACTTTTATCAGAAAATTGAAATTGTATATAAGTAATGGGTTTGTCTTTCTCTAAGAATTGTTTCTCATAAAATGTTTGTACTTCGGTTACGATAGTTGGAGCACCTTCATTTTTATAGATATCATGATTGGCATATACTATTTTATGTCCCAAACCTCTAAGTAAACCAAGTGTATAACCATGCATAAATTCACTATCTGTTTTTAAATGCATCTTTCCATCTTTTACAAGAATATTTTGATATTTAGTTAAAAACTCCGGATTGGTCATTCGGTGTTTGGTGCGTTTGTATTTTATTTGAGGATCTGGAAAGCTTATCCATATTTCACTTACTTCTCTAGCTGCAAAACACAAATCTATCAATTCTATTTGGGTGCGAAGAAAAGCAACATTGGTAGTGTTTTTTTCTAAAGCGGTTTTGGCACCTCGCCAAAAACGAGCTCCTTTAATATCAACTCCGATATAGTTGATGTTTGGATTTCTTTGTGCTAAAGCTAAAGTATATTCTCCTTTACCACAGCCTAATTCTAAAATAATAGGATTGTTATTATTAAAAAAAGTATGCCATTCGCCTTTTAAATGAAAACCGTCAAAAACTTCTTGACGGGTCGGTTGAATGACATTTTTAAAGGTTTCGTTTTCACGAAATCGTTTTAATTTATTTTTACTTCCCAAAACAACAGGTGGTTATGCGGAATCTTCTTTGCCGTTTCTTTTATAGCCATACATTTGTCCCATCCAATAAAATAACGAGATAAAACCTATTGCAATAAGAGCCCAGCTAACTAGGTTTGAAGTCCACCAATTATCAGTTCCTAAACGTAAAGCATCATAGGGTGCAAAAGCCCACTCAATAATTTTTCCAGTTAATTTCCAAATATTGTTTGCTATCATAACTTTCTATTGTTTACTTTGCAAATATAATAAAACAACTGATGTTAGCAAGATTTTTTCAAAAATCAGAACCCATAAGCTTTGTAAGCTTGTTATTTCTATTGTTTCTAATTATTGTATTTAGCTCTTTCAGCCCATTACATGTAGTGACAAATTTACCATTTATTATACATGTTATCAGTGTTTTTGTGTTTTTTGCTTTTATAATTTTTCTTGTTAATTTTATTATTGAGAAAAATCATTTAACACCGGCAAATTATTATGCTGTCTTACTATTTATTCTAATTTTAGGCTTATTCCCTTCTGTTTTTGTCATTTCTAAAATTAGTTTGTCCCATCTTTTTTTATTATTAGCAGTTAGGCGAATATATAGTCTCTACTCAAAAAAAGACATTCTTTCCAAGCTTTTTGATAGTGGCTTTTATATAGGGATCTCCTTTTTACTATATCCACAATCAATTTTGTATTTTTTTCTTATTTATTTTAGTTATTTTATCTATTTAAAAATCATTAATAAAGATTTGCTAATTCCTCTTCTAGGGTTCATAACACCTATTTTTATTTGTTTTACGTATTTCTTTATTTTTGATGATTTAGCTACTTTTTATTCTATAATAGAACTAAATATTGTTTTTGACATTTTGAAAATGTATACTTATGGATTTATAATTCCTATTTTACTCTTGCTTATACTTTTATTTTGGTCCTTATTTCTAGTTTTTACAAAACGTCAAATTTTTGAAGGTAAAGATAAATCCAGTATCAAATTAACAATAGCATATTTAATAATCAGCATATTTGTACTACTACTTAACAACCTTGAAATTGAAGAAACGATACAATATTTATTTTTCCCAATTGCTGTTTTAATAGGAAATCTCTTTTATTTAATCCGTAGCTACTGGATAAAAGATGTATTACTATACGGAGTATTGCTGTTGATTTTTACCTTACCTTTTTTGCAAGAAACATTCTTATAATTTATCTCCAAAAGCTAAGTCGCCGGCATCGCCTAAACCAGGAATAATGTAGCCGTGGTCATCTAGAGTATCATCAACGGTAGCAATCCATAAATGCGTATCTTTTGGTAAGTGTTTTTCAATATAGTTTACACCATCATCAGAGCCTATTACGGCAAAAACATGTAGTTCTTTTGGAGTTCCGTGTGACAGCAAAGCTTCGTAAGTACTAATCAAGGACTGCCCGGTAGCCAACATAGGATCTGCTAAAATTAGTATTTTATCTTGTAAAGAAGGTGACGCAAAATATTCAACTCTTATATCGAAATCGCCGTTCGGTTTTAGCTTGCGATAAGCAGAAATAAAGGCATTATCAATTCTATCAAAATAATTTAATACGCCTCTGTGTAGTGGTAATCCTGCTCGTAAAATAGAACAAAGCACTTTATTTTCCTTATTTAGTTGCACTATTTTAGTACCTAAGGGCGTAGTAACTGTTTCACTTTTATACGGTAAATATTTACTCATTTCGTAAGCTAGAATTTCTCCTATCCGTTCAATATTTCGTCTAAACCGCATGGGGTCTTTTTGAATTTTTTGATCTCTTATTTCAGCGATAAATGTGTTTAAAACAGAATTTGTTTCTCCGATATTATGAATATGCATGTTGCAAAAGTTTTTAATAAATACTCTGACAAAGATAGTTTTTTAGTGAATAACTAAAAAGTGAAAAAATAATTCAAAAAACTTGCTGAAAAAAGAAAAACAGCTATATTTGCAGTCCGAAAAACGGAACATTCCTCCTTAGCTCAGTTGGTTAGAGCATCTGACTGTTAATCAGAGGGTCCTAGGTTCGAGTCCTAGAGGGGGAGCCCAGAAAGAAAGTTCAACAGAAATGTTGGACTTTTTTTTGCAGAAGTTATACCCATAAGTTATTGTCTGTGTTCTGTTATTGTCTCCTTAAAAACTTTCCATTTCAATTCATCCCCATTGACTTCATACGATTTAGAGTTTTTAAAAAGAATTGTAATTCCACCAATTGCAGAACCAACAGCTGCACCACTAACTCCTCCAAGCATGACATATGGCCCCCTAAACTCCTCAAGGTCAATAGAATCCTCTACGGTACTTGCTCCAATAATTGAACCCGCAGCTGCACCAATTAGTATGTTGTTAATCCCTGAGCGTTTAGTTTTAATTGAACCAATTCTATTCAAAGGAATTTCCACGAATCCCTTATTCCTTTTTAAAACCAAGGTCGTATCAGTGACTTTAAGTATTTTCCCTTTATTAATCTTTGTCCCTTGCAAATTATACACCCGAACAAAGGTTTTAGGGTTTTTGAATTCTTCCTGGGCATAAACATTACCCACAAAAATCAAAGTGATTATAAAAATTAGATTTTTCATGACTTAAACTTAGCCTGATAAAGTTACGATAAAAAACTCATTTGGCCAACTTGCCAAGTTTTTTTCTCAAAAAAAGGTAACAAAAAAGGTAACACTGAAAAAATCAAAAGGTAACATAAGTTATCTCAACCAAAAACTACTACAAAAATGAACAAGATAAATATTAGGTTTATTATTGCCTTGAATAGGCTGAATAAACGAGGTGAAACATCATTAGGTTGCAGAATAACCTATTTAAAAATAAGGAGACAGCTCTCAACAGGACTTTTCATCAACCCAAAACACTGGAATAGTAAAAAGCAAAAAGTACTCGCTGAAGCTGAAAACTACGAGTATACCAACACACAATTAAGTCTGATTAAAACAAAAATTAATCAGGCTTTTTTAATGCTCCAAATTCAGGCTACAGACTTTACTGTAGAGGACATTTACGCCCTCTATAAAGGAGAAAAACTCACTACCGAATACAACGTGATCGAATACTTTGAACGTTACTTAAACAAGCTTAAAAGGCTTATTGGGGTTGAGATTAAGCAAATAACTTGGAACAAATCTTACTATGTTAAAAACAACATAAAGAGCTTTATAAAATGGAAGTTTAATTGTTCAATAGAAATTCTGATTGTTTTTTCAATTTTAACTGAATCTTTTGTTGTGTTTTGAAATTCATCTAAATCATCAAATAAAGTCGCTTCTCTATCTAAATGACGATAATAAGTATTCCTTTTTAGAAAAATTCTATTCAAATAAGGAATTTTAATATCTCTATAATCATATATAATTGGTGTTAATTCAGAACGTTGTACCCTACCTATATACTGAATTAATTTTCCTTTGTCGTTTTTAAATGTCCCTCCATTTCTTTTATGAAGTCTGTACATATAGGGATCATAAGAATAGGCAGGCATATAACCAATTTGCTTTCTACTTGTCCATTGCATAGCGAATACGTCTTCCCTTCCTTTAAATAAAGAACGAAAAAGTTGTATTTGCTCATTTGTAATCATAAAATTATGTTTACTGTATTTTTCGCTTTTTGTTCATAAAATAATTAACTAAGTGTTTTGCACCAAAAGTAAAATGCTTCTAAATTGTGTTTTTTCAATTTATTCAATGCGTTATATTTGGGGTTTTCTATAATCCAAGAACTCATATCAATAGACTTTTCAAATCGTTCAATATGTATTTGATTTTTGATAATTTGTGTTGCTATATATGCTGTTTTTGCTAGGGCAATTTGTGCTTGAGTTTCTCTAAATTTATCACCATAAATAAAACTGTTAAGCCTGCTAACACCTGAAAGCATTGTTTTAAATGTTTCTTTATTTAATCGTCCTGAAACACAAAAATTATGAGAGACATTTATTATATCATCAATAATAATTTGTGTATTGTCAGAATTGAATTCCCTATAAATTAACTCTCTTTTAGCTACATTAATAAAAGATTCTTTTACAAATTGTAAGGTTTCAATTCTATCAAAAATACTAGCAATATCATAGATTTGTTTCATTACCTCCATTGGTTTTGTAAGAGGTACACCCGTTGTATTTGGTCCAAAAGCTGTTAATTTGTCGCCAAGAATAGTAGCTAAAGTTGGTGTAATGACACTTATAGGAGAACCTATTTCTGCCAATAGAGAATGAGAAACTTCTGTTTTTTGCGTATTTATATATGGGTTCGTTTCAAAAACAATATCTAAAAGAATATAATTAAGTTCTCCTTTCATCATCATTTTAGGCTTATAAAAAAACTTGTAATGTTTTTTTTCAATCTTTGAGGTGGTAATTCTTTTTTGTTCTTCCCAATTTACAAAATCTGAGTTAGCAATTATGTTTTCTAAAATGCTTTCTATATCTTGTTTTTTATTTTCAATAATGATATCAATGTCTATAGAAAATCGTCTAGGCTCTTGTATCATTAACATTAGGGCGGTTCCTCCTTTAAAAATGAATTTAAGACCTTCTTTTTTAAGTGCTTCTAAAAGTAGTAACGCTCTAATCACTTTTTCAATAATGATAGGATCTCCATGAAATTCCTCTTTTTTTGATAGAATCCAATTTGATGTCAAGCTTTTTGATGCTATCATTCTCTTATTTTTTTAATGTATTCTTCTACTAGTTCTTTTTTATTTCTCCTAGAAGCATAGCGAAATAGCTTGTCTTCATTTACTGAGACAAATTGATAGGTGTTTTCAAAAATACTTTCCAAATCACGATCTTGATAATTAGCGTATAATTCATTATCTATGATAATATCAACCATTATTTTTTCAATACTTGAAATTTGTATTTCATTGTTTTTTTGAAGTGGGGCACCTGTTACTAAATTTTTAACAATATAGATTGGTTTATTATTATCTGAATACTTATCTAATATGTCTTTTGAAGGGTTTAAAAACACATTTTCTATCAAGTTTGAAAGAAAATAAAAAACACTTTCTTCACTCCCTTTTTCAACTTCTATTATGATTTCATGATTGTTTGGTATATGAAGCATCCATTTTTTTATCCATTCTGTACTCCAAATAGAAACATCTAAAAAAGGATATTCTTCTTTAAGTTTTAAGTACAATGATTTAGAATCTTCTGATAATATAGGATTGAATTTTTTTTGTTTTCCAAGTTTGTATTTTCCTCTTCCTATTCGCTCAATAACACCCTTTTTAACAAGCTCATAGATGCGCCAATTTATCGTTGTCTTTTTTACAGAAATATCTTGCTTCTTATAAAAATGGAAAATATCACTTATTGAGATGGTATCTATATTTTTAAAATTGTTTATAAAACTGTTTGTATGTAATTTGTCTGTCTTGATTTGTTTCTAAGTTTTGAGCAAAGATACAAAACTATATATTGTCACCAAATAAACATTATTGACAATATATAGGGCTTGCTGATTTTCTAAAAAAACAAACATAACTAATTGAATTTCAATAAAATAGGTTAAATATTTCATTAAAATATTATGTAAAAATGCAAAGGTTTTTGTATATTTATGGCATAAAGCTTTGCGCTTATGATCAAATATACGCTAGCCAATCAATTAACCTTAGGGGGATTTTCCACACCATTTGACAATGGCTTATCTCCTGATAATCGGTGGGTTAAGTTAGGCAAATAGCATCTTTATTAGATGTCATTTAGGTCTTGTGTAATGATTACTTTTGTTGTGTACTGGCTTTTATTTTTCCTTACTTCAAGAGTTTAATATTTTTTCTATTGAAGTTAATTCCATTTTTGAAAAATTTAAATTCTCTATTGATTTCACATTATCTAGCATTTGTTTAGGACTACTTACTCCTACTAATACTGATGTTATTAGGTCATCTTTTAACAGCCAGGCTATTGCCATTTGTGCTAAGCTCTGTCCTCTTTCCTGCGCTATGATATTTAATTGATTTACCTTATCTAGTTTTTTTTCAGTTATTTGTTCTTTTTTAAGATATCTATTGTCTTTTATTGCTCTTGACCCTTCTGGAAATCCATTTAGATATTTATTAGTTAATATTCCTTGACTCAAAGGTGAAAATGCTATAGCTCCTATGCCTTGAGTACCTAGTTCTTCTAATAAGCCATCTTCTACACTTCTATCCATCATGTTATAGCGAGGTTGGTGAATCAATAATTTGGTACCCATTTTTTTTAAAATTTCACTTGCCTGACGTGTTAAATCAGCTGGATAACGCGAAACACCAACATAAAGAGCCTTCCCTTGTTGTACAATCTGATGCAATGCACTCATTGTTTCTTCTAAGGGAGTATCAGGGTCAGGGCGATGATGATAAAATATATCTACATACTCAATTCCCATTCTTTTTAAACTTTGATCAATACTCGAAATTAAATGCTTCCGAGAACCAAAATTACCATATGGTCCATCCCACATATCATAACCAGCTTTACTCGAAATCAGTAACTCATCTCGATATTGTTTAAAATCTTTTTTAAAAATTCTACCAAACGTTTCCTCAGCTGCTCCATAAGGTGGTCCATAGTTATTTGCTAAATCAAAATGTGTTACTCCACAATCAAAGGAAGTTCGTAATATTTTTCTTGCATTTGGAAAATCATCTGTGTGTCCGAAATTATGCCATAACCCAAGAGATATGGCAGGTAATAATATTCCGCTATTACCACAACGACGATACATCATATTATCATAGCGACTTGGTTTAGCCTCGTAGTTCTTTGATTGTTTGTTTATATTCATTAAATTAGTTCAATTGGTTGAGTGTTTTTTAATCGTTTATCTACTTCTAAAATGCTTGCCCACAACGGGAGTCTGCGCACAAACTCACATTTCAATAGTCAAAGTTAGCATATTATCTCAATAGGTGGCTTATATGAGTCTTAATTTTTTCAGTTGAGCAAATAAGATAAAATTGCTTATAGAATTAAAAGGTCTTAAAAAGGCGTAAAATGAACTAGTTTTAGGAAAAAAGATAAAAACAAAGTGATTAACCTGTTTTTGAAATCATTTATAGTAAAAAACTTGGCAACTTGTCAGATGCCATATTGCTAACTTATTTCTCAACACATATGGCTCTATAAAGCCAGGATGAAGGTGAAAAATAAACTTAATATGCTTTTTAAAACAAAAAGGGGGTGCAAAAATAGAGATATACAACAGTGTAGCTCTTTTTTTATGGCTAAAGAAAAGAGACAAGAATCGTTTTGATTCACTATTCCTTAATCATTTTCTTAGCAATTATACCACTATAGGTTTCAATTTTTATTAAATAAATGCCACTTTGTAGAGATGACATATCAATCTGCTGGAAATTGATATTTTCTTTGAGAAGTAGTTTGCCGAGAATATCGTAGATTTTCACTTGTTTTAATGGCTCTTCTGCTTTGATGTGTATTTGATTAACAAATGGATTAGGATATACATGTATATTGGAATTATAAGTGTTTTCAGCCACACCAATTGTTGCGTCTAGTTTTACAATCCAATAATCCGCATATCCATGGGAACCCGTTACATCACCATCATTTGACCAAGTAGCTCCCGCTACAATATAATCGCCTTCAGCAGTTTGCTCAATGGAGTATGCCTGGTCACCACTAGTTCCGCCTAATGATTTCTCCCAAACAATAGCACCTTCACTTGTTAGTTTTACAACCCAAAAATCTGAATAACCGTGATTTCCTGTAACATCTCCATTAGTTGAATTAGCCATTCCCGCAACAATATAGCCGCTATCAGTTGTTTGTTGGACAGAGAATGCTATATCAACGTTGGATCCACCTAAACATTTTTGCCATTCAATAACACCTACATTTGTTAGTTTTACCACCCAATAATCATCACCACCATGATTACCAGTTACATCTCCATCATTTGATAACGTATATCCAGCAACAATATAGCCAGTATCGATTGTTTGTTGTATTGAATTTGCTATATCATATTGAGTGCCACCATAAGATTTCTGCCATTCAAGGACCCCTGCGCTCGATATTTTTACAATCCAAAAACTTGCACCATGAATATTACCAATTACATCTCCATCAATTGAATTAGAACGTCCAGAAACAATGTAGCCTCCATCAGTTGTTTGATGGATTGAGTTTGCAAAATCACCAAAACTTCCACCAAAAGATTGTTGCCAATCAATTACGCCTGTATTGGTTAGTTTAACCACCCAATAGTCCGGTCCAATGTGATTGCCTGTTACATCTCCATCAATCGAATCCGATTCTCCGGCAACAATATAGCCGCCATCAGTTGTTTGTTGTATTGAATTTGCTATATCTTCACCCGATCCACCTAAAGATTGTTGCCAATCAATGGCACCTGTATTGGTTAGTTTAACAACCCAATAGTCCCTACCTCCGTGATTCCCTGTTACATTTCCATCATTCGAAGACGATTCTCCAGCGACAATATAACCGCCATCAGTTGTTTGTTGTATTGAATTTGCTCTATCATCACCTGTTCCTCCTAAAGCTTGCTGCCACTCTATAGCACCAGTACTTGACAATTTAACCACCCAGTAATCTCTATCGCCATGATTTCCAGTAACATCTCCATCATTTGACCAAGTAAATCCCGCAACAATATAGCCGCCATCAGTTGTTTGCTGAATGGAGTGACCTCTATCTTCACTGGTTCCACCTAAACATTTTTGCCATTGAATTGGGGTTTGTGAATGGACGGGAAAGGATAATAGCATACTGATTGCTATAAAATAAAATGCTCTCATAGTTATGACTTTGCCTGATAAAGTTACGATAAAAAACTCATTTGGTCAATTTGCCAGGTTTTTCAAAAAAAAAGGGAAACAAAACAAAAAACGTGATTGAAATTGTAAGTGTTTTTTATTTCAATTGTATAATAAGCATTTGGTATCTTATGTACAGCGACATCTAATTATTATAATTACCTTTGAATACAAATCTTTTAACCACATTACCATGAAACCAAACTTTTACATTTTCCTACTACTATTTATGTTGTTTGCAGTACCATATACTGCATCCTCGCAAGTTGCGGGTGACACCATACGAGTGCAAGCTTTCAATTTTGATAGCACCTCACGTGATACGCTGATTAGCTTTCCTGATTTACCAACTGTCGACTTTAGAAAAATATTGCTAAAATATACCATGCGCTGCAAAGACGGGCTAGTCTCAACTCCTTCCGAAAGAAACAAGGGTTGTGGTGAATGGGATTACAGCTGTAATACATTTATTGCAGATTCGAGCAGAATTGAAGAAGTAACAAAAACACATCCCAATTATGTTATTTCAAATTTTTCGGGGACACAATTTGATTATACCACCCAGCAAACCTACGACCGATTCAATTTTTCGCAAAAGTTAATAACAATCAACAATATCATTTCTGAAACAAGTTATCCGGTCGGATCTGGGTCCGAAACATTGGATAATATTGTAAAAACAGACAATAAAACAGGGCGTTCATTTATTCTTGTCAAAGCAAGTGAATTAGCGAGTGCTGGGTTAACAACTGGTGCTATACATGGTCTTAATTTGTCCGTATCTAACTCTGGAGAGTCGGCTGAATTCTTTCGATTGAATATAAAACATACAACTCTTTCAGAATTAAGCGCGGCAGCCCTAGATTTTGATAATTTTACAGAAGTATTTTTTAACGATTACAACTTCGTAAACGGAAATAATAGATTACAATTTCACACACCTTTTACTTGGGACGGCTCTAGTAATTTGATTCTTGAGATGTCATTTTCAAATACGGTCGAAACAAATACTATTTCATTTGCGGGAAACAACAGCACAGATGTACGTACTTTGACAGCAAGTAATACCGGTTCTTTAGATTTTTCGTCAGATGCTGTAATTGAAGCGAGCGTACAGTTTTTTAATACAGTTAGCAATGAAATTACTGTGATGTTTTGGGCGAAAGGAAACGATAATATGCCAACAAATAATTATGTAGTATCAGGTAGAGATGCTGAGTTTAAAAGAGAGCTTAATATTCATTTGCCATGGGGAAATAATATATATTTCGATTGTGGAAATGAAGGAGGTTATGATAGAATTGATAAACCCTACACTATTGAGCAAATAAAAGGCCAGTGGAATCATTGGGCGTTTACAAAAAATGCCACAATGGGCACCATGCGAATTTATTACAATGGTTCATTATGGCATAGTGGAACAGGAAAAAATAATCTGATAGATATTATTGACCTATTTATTGGTAAAGAAGAAGGTCGAAGTGAAATTTTAAATGCAGAACTCAAAGAATTGTCTTTTTGGGATAAAGAACTTTCAGCAGCTACGATTCTAGATTGGAAAAACAAAACAATTGATGCTACTCATCCTGACTACAATAATTTAGTCTCGTATTACAAATTTGATGAGGGAAGCGGCCAAAATGTTACCGAATCTAAGCACAATTTAACCGATGCTGGAACTAATTTAATATGGAAATATGAAAGAGGCAATCAATTGACAACCACTTTCACCGAATCAACATCCTATCCAAATATTACTTTTTATAGAGGTTCTTATGATCTATCGCTCACTACGCATGGGGAACAGTATTTACATCCAAAAAGCCCAAATATTGTAAGCGAATATACCGTAATTGACAATAGCGGGGTTACGCCATTTACACATGATACAGTAGATTTAGTATCCGTTTATTACCTTTTTGAAGCAGTTCCTGAAAACGTGTATGACGGTGATACAGGCACTATACTATCTACTGTTCCAGTTACGATAGAAGGTACAATTACTATTACTGATTTAACTTATATTCAAAGACACCCATTTTATAATGAGTTGGTTTCCTTCGTAACACCTTATGGTATATATTTAGATCTGGGAATGGAAGGAAAGGCTTGGTATTTTGATATGACCGATTATGTAAATCTACTGAAAGGAGATAAACGTTTAGTGATGAATGGTGGTGTATGGCAAGAGGATTTGGACTTAGAGTTTTTATTTATTGTAGGAACACCTCCTATGGATGTTATTGAATATAATCAAGTATGGCAAGGAATTTATAGGTTGGGCTCTACACCCATTTCACAAATTTTAGACGACATTAAGTATGAATCAAAAGATATTTTGTTTAATGCCAATGCAAGCGCTTTTAAATTAAAATCATCCATAACTGGTCATGGAAGCGAAGGCGAGTTCCATCAGAATGGGGGTTTGGTTTACCACAAAATTTTATTCAATGGTCTGGAAGAATTAAATTGGACAATTACGCAAGAATGCTCATTTAATCCTATTTATCCACAAGGAGGCACTTGGGTTTATGACAGGCAAGGTTGGTGTCCCGGAGAAAAAACGCTATTAAAAGAGCAAGATATCACGCCTTTTGTTACGCCAGGAGCTACAATAAATTTTGATTATAATACTTCTATACCAAATAACTCAAATGGTGATTATCGCTATTTAGCAGCGCATCAGATAGTCAGTTATGGGGCCCCAAACTTTCAGTTAGATGCTTCAGTTGTTGCTATAAATGCACCTAATAATTCCGCATTGTACACCAGAACGGGAACTATTTGCGCAAACCCAACCCTAACAATACAAAATACGGGTGCCAATGCCTTGACAAGCTTAACAATAAATTATTGGCTGAACGACTCACAATCGCCACAGTCTTACGAATGGACAGGTAGTTTAGAATTTATGGAAACCGAAGAGGTAAATATGCCATCAACTGAAGAATTGTGGTTCGATATAATTGCAGGTGACAATGTTTTTAATGCGTCTGTCTCTAATCCAAACGGTGATTCAGATGAGTATTCTTTTAATAATACTTACAGTTCAAATTTTGATATTCCTAATGTGTTTCCTCAAGAATTTACCATAGAGTTTAAAACAAATAATAGAGCGTATCAAAATACTTATGAAATACTAGATGTAGTAGATGATATTGTTGGGGAAAATGATTTACCTTTAAATAACACGATATATTCAGATGAATATAATCTTTCCACAGGTTGTTATAGATTATTTGTGGTCGATACGGGACAAGATGGTGTTGAATGGTGGGCTAATCCCGGACAAGGAGTTGGGTATATACAAGTAAAGAATAGTACAGGCGCGCTCCTTTATACATTTGAACCAGACTTTGGCGGTGGTTTTGAATATAATTTTACAACTAATTTTCCATTAACAGCAGAAGAAGTTAGTTTTTTAACGAGTATTAAACTATTCCCAAATCCCTCTGTTGATAGCATCAATATAGAAGCTGATGCTATTGAAAGTGTAGCAATTTCATTTGTAAGCATTACTGGACAAAGTATAAATCTAAAAAGAACTAATGTTGGAGATAATCAATGCTCTTTCAATATAAGTGGCTTAGCTTCAGGGGTGTATATTGTCACCATTAAAAAAGAGGATATCGTTACTACAAGAAAGTTTATTAAAGAATAAAAGAGAACAAAAAAAAGACTTACAAGAAATTGTAGGTCTTTTTTGCTTTACAGCTTAACAATTTTAAAAGTCACCTCATCAATTGTTAATAGATATATGCCTGAATTTAAAGTAGAAATATCTATCTGGTTGTTTATAAAAACCCCTTGTTTGCAGGTGACTCCATATATATTGTAGATGGTATAGTTTTTATCAGTGAGATTAGTGGCTTCTATGTTTAGTTTGTTTTGAGTTGGATTGGGGTATATCCTCATCCCTTTATTGGTTAAACCCTCCTCTAAACCTATAGGAGGACAATTTTCACTATATTGAGCTGTTTCGTCTTTACACCAACCATCCATCCAAGTGTCCGGCGGACAAATTTGATTGTTTGCATAAACTTCATCATCTACTTGGATACAAGTAAGATTTGGATTATTATTCGCAAACATTCTGTTCATATTTATGTTATTCCCATTCTTAATGTTAAGACTTGTCAATGGATTGTCATAACACCATAAAATCTTAAGATTTGGAGTTTGGGATAAATCCAAGTTAGTCAATTGATTTTCATATGCATAGACTTCTTCTAAATTAATATTATTAGATAAATCTATAAATTCGATTTGATTTTTTGAAAAAGAAAATTCCCTTAGAACTAGGTTTTCGGTTACATCAATATTTGTGATTTGATTTTCTCTAAAATTTAAAACTTGGAGATTAAGGTTCTGTGAAACATCCAAATCGATTAAATAATTTGTTCCACAAGCAATAAAATTTAAGCTTTGATTATTTGAAACATCTAAACTAGACAATAAATTATTGATACAATGAATCTGAATTAATTCTTCGTTTTGAGAAATATCAATGTTCGTAAGTTGGTTATCCGAACAGCCTAAACTCCAAAGATTAATGTTTTGAGATATATCTAAAATCGTTAATTGATTATAAAAGCAACTTAAATATTCCAAATTTGAACATTGTGTAACATCAATATTTGTAAGGTTATTATTGTCACACCATAAACCTTCTAAACTAGGTGATAATCCTAATACTAATTGCGTTAATTGATTAGAATAGCAGTTTAAATTCGTTAAAGCTGTAAAATCTTCAATTCCTGTTAAATCACTTATCCCTTTGCTGTGAACATTCAAAGATGTAACTCCATTAATATTTGCCGTTAACACATAATCATCCAAAACATCATCATAGCCTAAATCAATCAACGCTTGTTCAAAATTATCATCTGGGACATAAGTTTGCTGTGCAGAAATGTTGAGGCATACTGTAAGAAGTACTAATAACAATAATTTTTTCATGGTTTAAGTTTAGAAAAACAAAATTACAACAAAAACTCATCTGGTCAACTTGGCAAGTTTAATTCTCAGAAAAAGACTCCCATCACTTAAAAAACCACAATATGAAACTAAATATATTATTTATAGTAAATAAATGTAAAATAAATACAAGTGGTAATTGTACATTATTTTGCAAGCTAAGCTACCGAAAAACTAGAAAAACCTTCAGCACTGGCTTATTCATCAACCCAAAATACTGGAATAGTAAAAAGCAAAAAGTGTTAACTGAAGCGGAAAACCAAGAGTTTACCAACACCCAATTAAATCTAATTAAATCTAAAATTAATTGGGCTTTTTTAATGCTCCAAGTTCAGGTAACAGACTTCACAATAGACGATGTTTACACCCTCTATAAAGGAGAAAAACTCAGTAAAGAATACAATGTAATCGAGTACTTTGAACGTTACTTAAACAGGCTAAAACGGTGAAAGATAATAGCTCTGATTGTGTATAACAACATCTGGCGGACTGTAAATTATCCAATTGGGTTTTCCAGATGCAAATGAATGAAATGGATCCAATTCTTTGGCCATTCCTTTGTATTTATCAGCATTTTCTTTATTTCCCAATCGATGGTTTATCATAGCCAGAATATTATATGTCCATGCCTTCATCGGGTTAATAGGTTCGGGTTTAACGTTAAGATATTTATTAAACTGCTCCTCAATCATTGGTGCAACCGAATCTAACAAGGCCGTCTTTCGCATTGCCTTCATCATATAATACCTACCTAAGTCGAGATAAAGAGCATTTTTAGATGGATCTAGATCAATCGCTTTCTGATAATACTTTGTAGCTTTATCAATATTTTCATTAAATAAATATACCCGTCCTAGGGCTTGGAGCGCATCTGCATTTTTGGGAACTTCTTTAATGATTCCCTCCCAAAAGGCTACATAATCAGCATCTTCAGGCATTAGTATTTCTCGGGCTTTGGCACCGTATATTAAATCTGCTTTTTCAAGTTCTTTGGCATATTTCTCTGCTTTTTCAGGGTCGCCTCCCATGCTGGGTGGTAATCCGCCAAAAAACTCAACTAAGGTTAATTTATTTTCGTAATAAGTAGGGTCTAATTGAAAAACCGAATTGTACGTTTCCTCAAATTTATCAAGATATCCGGCTGCATTTTTGTTGCCCATTTTCATACCCATATAAAAGTGCAAAGTTTCGATGCTACCTTTGTACGAAAGATACCAGACATTGTCTGGCTTATTTTCTACAGCCAGATTGATGCATCTTAAAGCCTCATCCAATGATTCCTGGATTACCTTGGGATTAGCCATCCCTAATTGCTGATTGGTTCGGCATAACTCATACCATGCCCGGGCATCTTTCGGACTTTTATGTGTAATTTGTTCGAGTAGTACTTTTGCGGAATCCGCTTGTCCATTTATCCTCAACCCATAAGCTTCAAGCACTTTGTCATCGACTTTTTGGCCTATACAGGAAATTATCCCACCAAAGATTAAAGCTATCAGGATACCCATCGGCACCAGTCTAAATTTTTGATTTAAGTTTCTTTTTTTCATGATTTAAGATTTAATGTCTATTTATATAACTTGTTCTAATCTCGTATTTTGCTTTATTTCTTAATCACTTTTTTAATGATAGCACCCCTGTCTGTTTGAATTTTCACTAAATAAATACCTGGTTTTAACAAAGAAACATCTATTTGTTGAAGGTTGTTATGCTGTTGCATCACTAACTTACCTAAGATGTTATATATCTGTATTGACTGTATGTTTAGGTTGGTGGTGTTATCAATAAAGAGTTGGTCTTTTGTTGGGTTGGGGTGAATTATTATATTATTACTACTTGTGATTTCTTCTAT